>JAZDLZ010000401.1:0-13897 GCA_043801535.1 Pseudomonadota bacterium | reverse complement strand
CGTCAAACCGAGGACGGTTGTGGCCTCGGTTGTTGGGGGTGGCAATCCCTGTCCGCTGTGCCACTCCCTCTCCCCAGCAGTCGTGCACGGCACCGCACGAACCGTGATGCGGGAGCTTCATTCCTTGATGAGCTCCCATCTCGCGGAAGGTACTTCCGACCTGCGTCCAATCATCCGCCACCACATCACCACCGAGCAGAAGGTGTACGTGTCTCCATGTCACCAAGAGCGCACTGGACAATCGATTGGGGTCTGTGGGCCGGGCTGCGACAGTCGCATCATCGGGATGGAGGACGGTCAGCGTAAGATCACCGACGTTCTTGCTCTCGCCGCAGCGCATCTCCCACTTGCATTCGGGAGAATGCGTCCAGCGATCATGGATGGCCGCCAGCACGTGCTCGACAGTCCCCTCGCGCACGTGCCTCTCGCCGTCGACGGTCTGCGACCAGGCCCTAGGCTCTGCGACAGAAGGAGCTACGCAACCAATGAGCCCGTCTCCCGGTCGCCCGAGCACTGTGTCTAGACCGAGGGCGTGATCGCGATGCGGATGGGTGATCACAACGCTGGACCAGGAAGCATCATGTTCTCGAAGGATCTCTGCGGCAGGACTCCGGCCATTGGTGAGGCAGCCGTCTACAATAACCCACGTCCCGCCAGGATCTCGCAGGACGATGCTCTCACCATAACCGGGGCCGTACACCACCAGGTAGAAGAGTCCATCCTTGAGCTTCATGGCTGCTTTTTCACCCATCCGGCCGCTCTCAGGTAGCGTGCCGGGTCCGGGAACAGCGGTGGGATGTCGGGATCGCCCGCGGCAGATGCACGATATACACGGATGACCGGGTCATCGTGTCCTTCATACCAGGCGAGCTCCACAAACCGACCGGCACCGATCTCATGAGCGTGTTCGTCTTGGGTCCAGCGATCGAAGTCCGATGGCGCGACCGTCAACGAGCCGTACACCGGATCCACGCCATGCGTCGACGGTGGCTCTGCAGCGTGAAGATGTAGGCCAGCTTCGTCGATTGCGTCGACGCGGGCTGGCATCCAACGAACCAGCTTCGCCTCTGGCGAAAGCCGCAAGGGGCACAGGTGTGGGCCTTGCCACCACTCGTCGGGCGGGATGGAGAGGGGGAACACCGCTCCCAATCGTCGGACCTGGACAAGCGCCTTTAGGCGTCGCGAGAGTGCAGATAGCCCTGGGTGACGAGATGAGATCTCCGTTGGGATACGCCGAAGGACCTCGTCGGCAAAGTCGAGCTGTCCGCGATGCACAAGCAATCGGACCACCCAGAGGTGCAGATTCTCATAGATCCATGGATTGGCGTTGAGGTCGGGCAGACCGAGCGCGTCGAGAGCTCCGTTCCAGGCATCCCGACTCTGCGCCGTTCGGCCACGGGTTACGAGGTAGGTGATCCATCGCGAATGCCACCAGGCTTTGTCTGGTGCCAATTCGATGGCCTTCTGGTAGTGCGTCTCAACCTCTTGTGCTCGATCGGCCAGGAGGTCGAGATTGAATGCAAGATAATGATGCGCGTAGTCGTCGCCTGGCTCCCACGCACATACACGCTCGAAGACTGCCGCTGCTTCGCGATGCCGTCCGAAGTCGCGCGACAATGTTCTTCCGAGCGCGTCGAGTTGGTCAGCGAAATACGGTCGCAGAGAATCCACGAGCCCGCTGTCGCCGGACATCGTCGCGTGGTGAAACGCCTCCATCTCAAGAAGCAATGCTTGGGGATCACCAGCCAGTTCTTGCTTTCCGAACTTCCTGGCGTAGTAGCCAGCAAGCTGCTGGTGTACCTGTCGCTCCTGCTGTATGTCCGACCAATCCTCCTGGTCACGTGCGTCCAGCCGAAGGCTCCAGTGGAGCACATGACCCAGCGGGTCCGGGTAGAGCAGGCAGTTGCGCAGAAGCGCGTTTGTCCGCTGGTCTGGGGCCTGACCTACCACCGTTGCCAGTAGATCATCTGGGACAGAGCGCCGGACTAGGGCCAGCTTCCGCCAGGCTTCTTTGAGAAAAGCGCAGGATGGGTCGTCACCTCGATCCACTGTTTCAGCAAGGCGCCGGGCGATGTCTCGTCGGGCGGGCGATGTGGTCCACCACCGCACCACATCTTCTGACGAACGGAGCTCCACGAGTGCCACGAGGAGACGAAGCTCCAGGGGTGAACGCCGCGCCAGGTCCTCCGCCCCGACCGAAGCCAGTAGCGCACGCGCCGAAGGTGAAAGATCACCCCACGCACCATCGTCCTGCAGCCAGGCTTGCGGCGCGCTGTGAACATCCAGGTGGACGCGCCGCTGCCGCTGCCGTGGACGTATCCCTTTGGGAATCTCGCCGGCAACGATCCTGCGACAATTGAGGATAGCGATCAGTGCAACGGCGACCTCATCTGCACGCGATGCAAAATTATCGTCCTCTGAAGCTGTGGATGCCCATGCCCCTGGCTCATCGAACAGCAAGACAACGTTGTCCTGGGCGTTTCGCAGCCAATCGAGGAGTGATGAGATCTTGTCTGACCAGGCTGCCTCTGTGCGAAGCGTGTCAAGCTGTCCATTGATCTGCGCGTGCTGTTTGAGACCAACGGCGGCCTCCACCATGGCAACAGGACCTGCATCGAGCGTGCGGGTCGGTGGACTGATGGTGACTGGTAGCATTCCCTGGCCAGCGAGACGTTCAGCGAGGAGGCGCAGGGCCGTACTCTTCCCACCGGTAGCGGGCCCCCAAATGTGCCAGAGTGCGTCGGCCGCAGGTGCCGTGGCCGCTACGTCGGCCGCAAGAACCTCGACGATCTTCTCGACTTCGGGGAGATGAGGGGTTCCATTCATGCTCATGTCCTGCCCAGCTGCGTATCACCACATTCCAAAGTTTCCGTGGCGCAAATGCGACATCGGCGAAATGATTCATCTTTCTGTCTGTCTGCGCCACCTGGCCAACCCGTTCTCTTCCTGGCAGCCCAGTCATGGACGCCTCATCCTTGTAGCATGCGGTCCACTTGTCTCCTATCCACTTCCGCAGATTTCTCTGCACCGTTCGGCCGTCGAGCCGAAGACCACCATTAGTCGCTCACCGTTCTTGACTTCTTGACATCATCCGTGTAACCGGGTACACGAGTGTAGTCTTCGGAGGTAACCGTGAGAGACGCAGCCCATTTCTTCAAAGTCCTGGCCGACGAGGCTCGGCTCAAGATGCTGTGGCTCCTCTTCAATCACCGCGAGCTCTGTGTCTGCGACTTCATGGCGGCGTTGGAAATTACCCAGTCCAAGGCGTCGCGGCATCTTTCCACGTTGCGGCATGCGGATCTGGTCACCGATCGCAAGGAGGGTCTGTGGTCGTACTACGCGCTCCGTCCGGCCGAGGATGCGTTCGTTCGCGAGCACCTCGATCTGCTCGAGGCGGGCCTGGCCAGGCGGCCGGATGCTGCGTTGCTGCTTGCCAAGCTACGAGCGTGGCTGGAAGGCAAGCACCTGCGAGCCGAAAACAACTCGGGCTGCTGCCGGGAAGAAGGAGAGCGATGTCGACGATGAGTTGCTGCCACCATTCGCCCGGCTGTCGTGCGCCGACACGATGACCGCTCCCGACCAACAGAGCACCAGCACCAGTACCAGTACCGAGGAGGCGCCGGTGGCGGCAGGTGTTTCGGCGGGCAGTCGCATCATCGTGCTCCGAGCGTTGCTGGCTCTGCTTGCGGCGGCTGGCTGGTGGACGCTCTATCGGAATCTCGAGCCGATTGCCAAGTGGCTGACTTTCGACGTGCTGTCGATGACCGCGGGAAGCCACCTCGCCTCGGCGGTCGAGTTCTTCGTTTTCGAGGTGCCCAAGGTTCTGATGCTGCTCGTCGTCGTCGTGTTCGGCGTGGGCATTGTTCGCTCGTTCTTCACCCCGGCGCGCACGCGGCACATTCTCGCGGGTAGGCGCGAAACAGCCGGCAACGTGCTGGCCGCGCTCCTTGGTGTCGTCACGCCGTTCTGTTCCTGCTCGGCGGTGCCGCTCTTCATCGGTTTCGTCACCACCGGGGTGCCGCTCGGTGTGACGTTTTCGTTCCTCATCTCGGCGCCGATGGTCAACGAGGTCGCGGTGGTGCTTCTCTTCGGCTTGTTCGGCTGGACGGTGGCCGCGCTCTACATGGGCACCGGTCTCGTCATCGCCATGGTGGCTGGCTGGGTGATTGGCAGACTGCGGCTCGGGCGCTGGGTCGAAGGCTGGGTCTATCAAACGCCGGCAGGAAGCATTCAAGGGATCACCGACGCTGCGCAGACCTGGAGCGACCGAGCACGCTTCGGACGCGAGGCGGTCAAGGACATAGTCGGCAAGGTCTGGCCTTTCGTTCTCGGTGGAATCGCTGTCGGCGCCGGCATCCACGGCTACGTGCCACAGGATTTCATGGCGTCGATCATGGGCAAGGAGGCATGGTGGTCGGTGCCGCTCGCGGTGATCTTCGGCGTGCCGATGTATTCCAACGCGGCCGGCATCATCCCCGTGGTGCAGGCACTGCTCGGCAAGGGCGCAGCGCTGGGCACCGTGCTGGCGTTCATGATGTCGGTGATTGGGCTATCGCTGCCCGAAATGGTCATTCTGCGAAAAGTGCTGAAACTCCCGCTCATCGCGACCTTCGCGGGCGTCGTCGCCCTCGGGATTCTGGTGGTCGGGTACGTGTTCAACCTCGTGTTGTGAGAGGAGTCGAAAGATGGACGTCAAGGTGCTGGGAACCGGTTGCGCCAAGTGCAAGAAGCTCTTTGTCGAGGTCGAGAAGGCGGTCGCCGCCTCCGGCGTTTCGGCGTCGCTCGCCAAGGTCGAAAAGATCGACGAGATCGTGAAGTTCGGCGTCATGATGACCCCCGCCCTCGTTGTCGACGGTGAGGTCAAGTGCTCGGGCCGTATCCCGCCGGTCGCGGAGATTGCGTCGTGGCTGGCCGCTGCCGCCGCTGCCGCCGCCGCTGCGGCGAGGAACGGATAACGAACCGGTGCTCGAGACTCTCGTCAACAACGCCGGCCAGTACATCCAGACCAATCCGTGGCTGGCCATCGTTGCGGTCTTCGTCGGTGGAATGCTCACCGCCTCGAATCCTTGCGTGCTGGCGATGATTCCCCTGATGATGAGCTTTGTCGCGGGCCGTCGCGAGGAGAAGCTTGGCGTGTTGCGGGCGTTCGTCTTCTCGCTGGTGTTCGTGGCCGGTCTGGGCATCACCTTCACCGCGCTCGGCATGGTGGCTGCGTTGGCCGGCAAGATGTACGGGGACGTTTCCAGCACCTGGAACTGGATCGTCGCTGCCGTTTGCGTGGTGATGGGTCTCCACCTCGCTGGGCTCGTGACCGTGCCCATTCCGTCGCTCGGGGGAAGGCTGGAACCGAAGACGAGAGGTCTGCTCGGAGCGCTGGTCCTCGGCCTCCTGTTCGGCCTGGTGTCGGCACCGTGCGCGGCGCCGATCCTCGTCGTGCTGCTGACCTACTTGGCGGGGTCGGGCTCGTCGATTCCGTATGGCGGGTTCCTGCTGCTCGTCTACGCTCTCGGTCACAGCGCCCTCATCTTGCTCGCCGGGACGTCGATGGGCGCAGCGCGAGCCTTGATCGAGAACAAGAATGCGACCCGCGTGCTCGGAATTCTTCGCCGTGCTGCCGGCGCCTTGATCGTCCTCGTGGGTGTGTACTTTGCCTGCCGAGGACTCGCGTGAAAGGAACCACCATGCGTAGTGCTGTCTTGGTCTCTCTCGTTCCGACCCGGTACCTGTCCTCGCACCCGTGCCTAGCCCTAGCCTCGGCCTCGGCCTTGGCCTTGGCCTTGGCAGTGGCAGTGGCGCTTTCTGCCTGCGAACGTAGCAGAACCTCGCCCACCCAGGCTGCGGCGACCAGCACATCCAGCACTTCCAGCACTTCCTCCGCCAGCTCCGCCGCACCCAGCGTGCCCACCAGGCCCGCGCCGGCCCAGTCCGCGCCGAGGGTTGCCAAGATCGTGTTTGTCGACAAGGAACACGCTTGCGAGTGCACCCGCAAGCGAACCGAGGAGACCTGGGCAGCAATGCAGGCCGCGCTCGGCACGTCTTCCGCGCCACCGCCCGTGGAACGGATCCACGTCGATACTCAGGCTATCCAAGCCGAGAAGTACACGGCATCGAAGCCCCTCATGGTTCCGCCCGGCATCTACTTCGTCGACGAAAGGAACGGTGTCATCGACATGCTTCAGGGCGAGGTGAAGACGGAGCAGATTGCCGCGGTACTGAACTGAATCGACTATTCGAGGGTTGCCAGCACCTGCTGGGCTTCGACTGCCTGACCTTCGGCAACGTGAAGCGCCCGCACTACTGCAGCTCGAGGGGACCGGAGCTCGTTTTCCATCTTCATCGCCTCGATCACCATTAACCCTTGTCCTGCCGTTACCTGGTCTCCCGGTTGTGCCATCACCTTCACGATTTTGCCGGGAATCGGTGCCTTGATTGGCTCGAGGCCACCACTCGCTGTCGATCGCTGGACAAGCTTGGCAAGCTGCTTGCGTCGCGGATCGGCGAGCCTGACCGGGATGGCATTGCCGTTCACCTCGACGATTGCCTCTCCGTCCTTGCCGGCTTCCACGTCGACCAGCCACGTCCTGCCGTCGGGAGCGATCACCGACCACGAGCCTCCCTCGAGCTGGCGGGCGTCGAGAACGCGATCGGATCCGTCGAGCACGACGCGAAACTCGTCACCCTCGAGCTTTTCCACTGCAACCTCGTGCTCGTGCTCGTCGTCTCGAACTTGAGCTAGTAGCTTGCTCTTCCCGGTGGCCATGGCGCGGAGTATACACGGTAGTAGTCGTTACCCACCATCCCGTGCTACCAATGCTCTCTCGCCATGGACAGTAATCCCCCGTCTCGCAGAGTGGCCACCGGCGCAGAATACCGCCAAGGCCTTGCCCAAGTAGTCGCCCGCAGCCGAGTCATTCTGTGCGCGGGCTCGGGCGGGGTGGGAAAAACCACGGTTGCGGCTTCGCTCGCTCTGGCAGGGGCGAGCATGGGGAGGCGCACCCTGGTAGTGACCATCGATCCGGCCAAGCGGCTGGCGGTGGCGCTGGGCGTGCGCGAAATGGGACACCAGGAAGTGCTCGTTCCTGGTTTGCCGGTGCATTGTGGCGAGGCGGAGTCCGCCCGGTTTACCAGCAATGGGCTCGAATGCACGAGCGCAGGCCGTGACGGATTGGGCGGCGACCCTGATGAAGAGGGGCGAGGGCATGGCGCTCTCTACGCAATGATGTTGGACCAGAAGAGCGCCTTCGACGAGGTAGTCGACAAGTATTCCTCCGATCCAGCAGCACGGGCCCGGATTGCCGAGAGCCGAATCTACCAGCAGATTGCCTGCACTCTATCTGGAGCGCACGAGTACGCAGCCCTGGCGAAACTGGATCAGCTGGATCGCGAACGTCGCTATGACCTGATTGTCGTCGATACGCCGCCAACGGCGCACGCGCTGGATTTTCTCGAGGCCCCGGCGAGAATCATGGAGGCGCTCGATTCGCCGGCAGTAGGTTGGTTCACCAAGCCGCTGCTTGCCACCGGCCGGTTCTCTCTCTTGACGATTGGCAAGGGGAGCTCGTTCGTCATGAAACGGCTGGCCAAGCTGGTGGGCTCGGCGTTCCTCGAGGACATGGCTCGATTTTTTATCGAGTCAGCCGAGGTGCTTGCGGGATTCAGGGAGCGGGCGCGGCGGGTACAGGAGCTGCTTTGCGACCGGGCGGTGAGTTTTGTCGTCGTGACCGTGCCCGAGCCCGCAGCTCTCGACGAAGCGCTGTTGGTTCATCGTCGCCTGGTCACTGCCGGAATGAAGGTCGGTGCCATGGTGGTCAACCGCGTGCACCGAGTTGCTCCGTCCGCTCCTCCAGTCGACGAGCTAGTTGGATGTCTGGCCAATTGTCCAGCTTGCCAATCGTTTGGCAGAGCCGAGCTGGATTGTGCTGCCCAGGCGATGCTTGCCAGCCACGAGGAGATTGGAGCCCTGGCCAGCGCCAACCAGCAGGAGATCGCCCGGGCAAGGAGCGCGACTTCGGAAAAGACGCCGTTCGTCGGGATTCCGTTTCTGGATCAGGACGTGTTCACCGTAGAACAGCTTGCCAAGCTAGGAGCGTGGCTGCTGCGCCCCGGCGATCTTTCGGACTATGTCGCCGTCGCAAAATAACTTGAACAGTCTCGCCGCCGATCCATCCCGGCTGGCTGCGTCGCTCGTCGGTTTCATACCGAGAGTATGCGCCCTCCTCGCTCCTTGCCATCCGGGCGGCTCATCGCCGATACTTTGTTCACGTTATTCTGCGACGGCTCCTTTGTCGCCTTCGCAAAACCACAACGACCCGCAGGAAGCTACCAATGATAGGTCACGTCGGCGGACACGTCGTGCGTGAGTCGTGAATAGTGGCCCGCAGCGGTGGGAATGGCGAGACCGTTCTGTGCCTGCTCGCACGCGTCGAGATCGTAGCCAGAGTCGCGGCACCGCCGGTACGCTTCGGGCGTGTACAGGCTCGAGCTCACATCTTGGTCGAAGTACTTGATGAGCGAGTAGCCAGCGGCTATTGACAGTCGATCGGAGAGGTAGTACGAGGCGCCAACCCCGAGGTCGAGCTTGGCAGCGTCTATCTGATCGGCAGCGACTTGCGCCGTAGCAACGGCGCTCGTCTCGAATGCAGCTCGTCCGCCGATCTGTAGCCGGGGAGTGGGTTTCGCGTCCACGCCGACTTTCACGGAGAACACGTCGCCGAAGGTTCGGTAGCGCGGTATCCATTCAGGCACTCGCTGTTTGGCAAAGTCAGGTCCGAACGGTCGTAGCTCGTACAGACGATGGGTCGAGCGATCCAGCCAGCGGTAGCCTATCCAGCGAAAATCGGCGACCAGATCGACTGTCTCGCTCAGGCCGTACCGGACTCCAAAATTGGCAATCTGTGGCAGTCCGAAGGTGATGCGTCCGTTACCCGACACCTCGTAGTCGGGTCCCTTGCCCGCGACGGTAGCGCGAATCTTCTTGGCGATGTCCCCTCGCCCGACGTTGGAGGGGGCAGTGATGTAGGCCACCCCGATGGTGAGTCGGGGCAGAGCTGGCAGTCTGAGGAGGATCCCCGCGTTCAGCGACATTGGTGGTGGCCATTCCAATAGATCGCCGGTGAGCGTGTAGTGCTCGGCGAGAGCAGGGTCCTCGATCGAGCAGGCGGCGGTCGGGCAATCCTCCAGTCCTCGGTCGCGGTCAAAGCGCAGATCGACGCGCGATTCGACCGTGCTGAAGCCAAACCCGACCGAGAACATGGAGGATGCGCGGATGGCCAGCGATACAGTCGTGAAGAGCGCATAGTACGATCCGCCACGAGCGTGGTAGGCGATCTCCGGTGCATCCGGCAACCGTTCGGAAAAAGGCGTGTAGGCTGCAATTCCCAGGCGATACATGCCGAAATCGAACACGGCGCCAAGGAAGCCGCTCGGAGTGGCAATGGTCGTATCGACGGGGGAGAACGTCTTGTCACCAGCCGGATCAGGCTCCCCGGTCGCTGACGATATGGTCGCCCTGTCGATGATCAGGCGATCGAATCGGCCGCTGGCTTGGACGAGCAGGTGGTGGCCCTTCATGATCCCCATTGCCGCCGGGTTCCAGAACACTGCGCTCGGGTGCGCGCTCGTCGGACCAACCAGGACGATGCCACCCTGGTGAGGGTCGAGGAGCGGGGCAGTCACAGCGTCGGCTGGATAGCAAAAGATGGCTGGTAGCGCGAGCCAGGCGAGCACGGCTGGCAAGGTGCGCGCGGTAGGTGAGAACAGCCTCGGGAATACGGCCGAGCCCGAGCTTCGTCGACGTTTGCCGCTTTCCTCGTCGATTTCGCGGCGAGCCTCCTCGGCCTTCTTGGTTTCCCGTTTCTCGTATTGTCGTTTCCCGCGGGCGAGCGCGATCTCGACTTTGATGCGGCTGTCTTTCAGATAGATGGCGAGCGGGACGAGGGTATAGCCCTTTTCCCTTATCATCGAGGAGAGACGGCGAATCTCGCGCTTGTGGAGGAGAAGCTTGCGCTCGCGATTCGGCTGGTGATTGAACTGGTTTGCCCACGGATAGGGGTCGATCTTGGCGCCAATGAGCCACAGCTCGCCATTTCGTTCTCTGGCAAAGGCATCGGTGAGCGAGCCTCGCGATTCGCGCAGTGACTTGACCTCGCTGCCCAGCAGGGAGATTCCCGCCTCGATGGTGTCGTCTATGACGAAGTCGTATCGGGCCTTGCGATGGCGGAGGAGCGTTTTGCGGCCCTTCTCTTTTGCACTGGCGCTCATGTTGGTCACCTCTGCTACGCTTACGCTAGCGCGAAATCAATACAGCTTCACGAAGGTTGTCAGTTTTCCGCCCGGGCAAGCGCCAGGACGTCTACAGAGTAGGCGCCGCCCACGAGCAACGACCGAGCGCATGCTCCAGCGGTGGCGCCAGTCGTGAGAACGTCGTCGACTAGCAAGACTCGTTTGCCAAGTAGTCGCCGGCTCCCGGCCTTGGTCACGGCGAAGGCACCCTGTACGTTGCGTTCCCGGGCTGTGCGTCCTAGACAGGCCTGCTCCGCTGTCGGCCTGACGCGAACGAGCAGTCCGCTGTCAATCCTGGGCAGCGAGGTGATGCTCGATACCCTGCGAGCAGCAGTGACGATGGCCAAGGCCTGGGAGAAGCCACGCTGTCGGAGGCGCCGCGGGTGCAGGGGAACCGGAACGATGAGATCGATCTTCGCTTCCGCAATTGCCCGGTCCAGCGCCGGCGCCAGAAGCATTCCGAGCGGCCTGGCAAGCTCCAGGCGTCCACTCCTGCCGGGACCTCCGTACTTTAGTCGGCGCAGGGCAACCGCCAGCTCCCCGCCGTACCGCCAAGAAACGTGAACGCGACGGAAGGCTGGAGCAGAGCGCCGGCAGCGGCTGCAAGTGACGCTGATTGGGGCATTGGCTGGCTCGGCGCACACTGTGCAGGCCTGCCCAACAGGATACAGAGACGTAGAGCAAGCGCTGCAGAAACCGAAGCCGGTGGCGTATTCGGGATTCTGCTCTTCGGCAGCAGGAGTTTCGGCAAGTGAAGGGGTCGAAGCGGGCGCAAGGGCACAGGCAAGCGGAACGGCAAGGACACGAGTAGGTGCCGGGGCGAAAGCAAGCGAGGATGCTCGATACGGCTCGACTGGCGAATCGCAGGCCATGCAGCGTGGTGGGTACAAAACGTCAAGCATGCCTTCGAGAAACCGCTGGATGACGTGACTCATGATCGAGTTATCGGCAAACGCCGCCGATAGTTGCTCAGCGCGACCCTGGTTTAGAGCACCGATCGGTGCTCTAGGAGTGATACGGTTCGTGGCGGAGGATGGTGAAAGCACGGTAGATCTGCTCGAGGAGCACTATGCGTGCAAGCCGGTGAGCCAGTGTTATCCTGCCGAATGCCAGGAGAGGATGTGCCTTCGCACGGACAGCCGCTGGCACTCCGTCTCGGCCGCCAATCACGAAGACGAGCGTTCGACCGCCGCCTCTTTGCTCTTCTTCGGCCAGCAGTCGGTGGGCCAGGTCTTCTGACGACCAGAGCTCGCCCCGTTGGTCGAGAACGACGAGACGGCAGTCTCGGCAGTCCTGAGGGATCTGGGCGACCAGCCCGTTGTCGTCTCGAGCCTCGCGAACCTGCAGGCTCGCGTAGCGCTGCAAACGTTTCAGGTACTCCGCTTCGGCTTCTCTCCAGTACGTCTCCTTGAGACGACCAACCACTTGAATGGCGATTCTCATGGATTGGCCACGTCCACGTCCTGGCCTGAAAGTATGTTCGGAGTGTTGGCTGGCCGGCGACTCAACAAGTTATTCTGCGGCGGCGACTCAGGCTAGTACATTTCTCCCGGTGCAATCCGGGCGTCTTCCGGGATCGCGATCGAGATTCGGGGTGCGTCAACCCAGAGGCTTTCCAGATCGTAGTACTCGCGCAGAGGATGATGGAATACGTGCACTATGACGTCGCCAAAGTCGACGAGCGTCCAGCGCTTGCTGCCCGTTCCCTCGACTCCGAGCGGGCGTGTTCCGCCTTCGGTCAACGATGCGACAATCCCTTCGCCAATGGCTTCGACATGGCGATCGGAACGGCCGCTGAGAATGAGGATGTAGTCGGTGTAGGAAGCGAGATCGTGAACATCCAATAGGACTGGTTCTAGCGCCTTCTTGTCCAATGCAGCTTCGACGGCGCGAATAGCTCTGGCCAGACTGTCTTTCGGGTGGCCATCCTCTTTGCTTTCCCGTCGGGCTTGCTTGTTCTGTCTGCCCTGTCTGCCCTGTCTTTCCAGTCCGTCCGAGTCGGGTAGACTCGGCTCGAGCTCTGGCCTATTGGACTTTGACCTTGGCTTGGGCGTTGGTTGGGCATTCGCTGTAGTTGCTTCGACAATCCTCTCTTGGGTTCTCACGTTGGGTCTTTTCCCTCCTTTTGGCCTAATGGGCACTTCGGGCGCTCACTCGAGTGGTTTTCTCGATGGCTCGATCCCCTGGAAGCTCTCGTGCTTCGTCTCTGCACACACCTACATCTTGAATATAGCGAAAAGACCCGGCCGGTGCCATGCCTAGGTCCACAATGACCCAGTTTTTTTCCCTCTCGTCCGGATCTTGGACATCTCTGGCTATCCTCTGGCGCTATCCTCTGGCGCTATCGAGCACGCGTTGGTTTTGCCCGCATTCGCATCGGCGGAGCAAGTCCGTCGAGGAGACTATCTCGCTCCTCGAGCTCGCTCGAAGCGAGCGGAGTGGCTACCGACTCCTCTTCGCCGGGAGGAGTGATTTCGAACGGCGCACCTATGTCCTTTACGGAGTGTGTCGAGGCAAGCTCCATTTCGAGTAGTTTGCCGGCGCGAAGGAACTGCAGGCGAGCTCGTAGGGTGCCCTCCACGAGCATGCCCGTCTGTGCATCAAGAGAGAGTCTCCCCTCCAGCATCTTGACCACAATGGTGTCGCGCCATGCTCGTTGAGCGGCGGTTTCCGGCTGTTTAGTCCCAGAGGCGCCATGACTCACCTTGATGCTGTGGATTGCCCGACCCGCCACTGTGCCCTGTCCTTCGTCGACGACGTTCGCCGCGTGCGCCACGAGCTCGAAATCGGCGGCAAGGGTCCCGAAAGTCTCGGTCAACAGACGGTTCGGTTCCTCTGGGGAATTGGCTGGTCTGCGGTGAAACTTCCCGTAGCGTGGCCGGATCCAGACAGTGTCGTCTCGATGGAAGACCTCCCGCCCGTATCCGCGGGAGTTCTGGTAGGAAGCGTGCTGGGTGCGTTCGCCATAGTCGATGCTGCAGTCTTCGTTCAATTCTTCGATCGATTTTCCGTTTTCGAGCACCCGTAGCTCGTGGTGCGATTGGAAACGATGCGGGCCAAGAGAACGGGCCAGCTCATGGTAGGGAAGAAACAGTGCTCGGCGAAGCTCCTTGGCATCGCTTGCTGCGACATCGACTCGTAGCTCGTTTGGCTTGCTCGTTTGGTCATCTGACTCTGTGGCAGAGCCGTGGGATGCGGCAGCAGGCGTGCTCGATTCTTCACGACCACCGCAGCCTCCGAGAAATAGCGCGACAGCCAGCATCGACGTCAGAGTCCTCCGTTGACGGTCGACCGCCGGGAGCATCGGAATGCTCGTACAGAGGGCTGAAGGCACGCGGCTTCGAGCGCTCGGAATGATGGTCGGTGCATTCGTCCGGAGGGAAGCGACGTCTGGTTGCGGCGCGAGCCGCGCTACGGGATGCCCGTACACGCTGTGACTCTTCGCCATGATGGCACGAGATGTCAAGCAGTCTGGATGTTGTTGGATGTTGGATGTTGGATGTTGGTGTGAAACAAAACCGTTGGTCGTGCTGTTCCCGGCCCTCTGTGCCTAGTCCCTAGTTCCTTGTTCCATTCCTCTTTCGAGGTGCTATTCTGGCCGCAGCAACCGGCGGCG
>JAZDLZ010000399.1:0-4987 GCA_043801535.1 Pseudomonadota bacterium | reverse complement strand
TGCTCGGGCGCCATGTATGCTGGCGTGCCCTGCAGAATACCAGCCGCAGTGGGGCAGTCGTGCCCATCTTCGCCGACGCTTTCACCTTCACCCCCGCCCTTGCCGTTGCCCTTGCCATCGCCGGCTTCCACCCTACCCTCTACTCCTTCGTGGCTCCTCCCGACCGTCACGCTCCTTCGCTCGCTCCCCATCCTCAACGCAGTGGTCGCGTCTACCGCGAGCACACCTGTCCTCGCCTCGTCAGCTTCCCCAGTCTCTCCGTTCGTCGCTGGCTGTGTCACCGCGGCTGTCACCTTGTTGGCGAGCCCCAGGTCAACGAGCCGCAGCCGGCCGTCCTTGGCCAGAATCACGTTCTCGGGCTTGAGATCGCGGTGCAGCACCTGGTGGCGATGCGCCTCGGCAAGCGCTTGGGCAATGGCCAACACGATGCGCAATGACTCCCGCACGCCAGGCCGCTCCTCGTCCAACCGTTGCCGCAGGTTCTGCCCCTCCAAGTATTCCAACGCCAGATAGGGCCTGCCATCATGCTTGCCGACCGCATACACCGTCACGATATGCGGGTGCGACAGACTTGCGGTGAGCTGCGCCTCGTGCATGAAGCGCGTCACTGCCTCCACGGAATCCAGGTAGCGGGGATGGACGACCTTTAGGGCCACCTTGCGATTGAGTAGCGTGTCGCGCGCCAGGTAGACCTCGCCCATTCCGCCCCGACCGACAAGCCGCACCACCCGAAAATGGTCCACCATGCTATCGGGCGGCAGGAGGAACGGTGCCCGACTCGTGCTGGGACTGCTGGCGCTGCGAGAAGGCGTTGACATACAGCTCGCTTGTCCTGGCGTGGCTACGCCACTTGCCAGGAGTTTAGAAGCAGAGAGCCCTCGGACGCCACTCCCATCTTCAGGCTTCAGGCTTCAGGCTTCAGGCTTTGCCGGTCTGGGATGCTCGGAAGAATAGCGCGGCGAAAAAGCCGTCCATCCCGTGCAGGTGCGGCAAGGTACGAAGGCACATGCCGTCCGCGTCGGTCGGGCACCGGATTCTTCCCTCACCGACGAGGTCCTTCACCGGCAGGCGCGCGAAGTCTCGCTGGCTATCGAGGAAGCGCGCGATCACTTCTTCGTTCTCGGTCCGCAGCATCGTGCAGGTTGCGTACAAGAGCCGGCCTCCCGGGGCGAGAAGCCCGGCCGCTCTTGTCACGATCTGCTGCTGTTCTCTGGCCAAACGGAGAGTATCCTCCTCGTGGAGGCGCCACCTGGCTTCTGGATTGCGACGCAGCGCGCCGATGCCGCTACAGGGCGCGTCGACCAGAACCCGATCTGCTTTGCCGACCAACGCCTCGACCTCTGACGGCCAGCGGTCCGGCTCGATCACGATCGTGCGGATGTTGCTGAGGTTGGCACGCCTCGCGCGCCGTCGCAGCTCTGCCAATTTGCGCTCGCTCACGTCCAAGGCGATGACTCTGCCGCAACCGCCGAGCTGCGCTGCCAGTGCCAGCGTCTTGCCGCCGGCGCCGGCACAGGCATCGATGACCAGTCCTTTGGGGCGTGGGTCGACAAGCTCGGCAACGAGTTGGCTCGCCTCGTCCTGCGGCTCGAGCAGTCCTTCGCGAAACGCTCGCAAGGCAAAGACATTGATCCCCTTGCTCTGTCCTGGACCGTGGAGAATGTGGAGGCCGTGTCGCGCATACTGGGTCGGACGCGAGGCGACTCCCACGGCTGCCAGGAGCTCGGCCAACCCCTCCCGAGCGATCTTGGCTGCGTTCGCCCGCACAGTGAGGGGAGCTCGCTGGTTGAGGCTCTCTGCCAATGGATCGGCATCGGCCGGATACTCGTCGAGAAAACGGCGGGCAAGCCAATCTGGCAAGGAACGCCGGAGCGCGAGACGTCTGGCCGGATCGTGCTCACGACGAATGTGCTCGTCGACCGAAGCGACCGCCTGCCAGGACACCGCCGGCATCATGGCGGAAGCCTTCCTGGCATCGATTGTTCCCTCCAACACCAGATAGGCAAGATAGCGGGCCTGCTCACGCTCGGAGCACGGTGGTATGCGAGCGCCAGCTCGTTCTAGCGCGTAGTCCACCCTGCGAGCCTGACGGATCATGCCATACAGGTGCTCCGCCACCTGACGGCGCTCTTCACTGGAGAGCCACTTTTCGCGACGGAACGTCTGGGCGATCTGGTCGGTCGCAAACCCCCAGTCGATTCGCGTCTTCTCCCACAGGTCGAGCACCAGTGCCGAGACGTTCGAGCGAGCAGAGATCTCCGGGAGCCTGCGACGGCTCCCGATGGGCGTCGTCGCTCGATGCTCGCGCCGATTCGCCTGCGGTCCGAGCTTGCGGTCTGCGCCCGCCGGGTGGCCCGGTCCACGCGGGCGTGTCTTGCGCACGCCAGACGAGCGCGAGGAGCTTGCTTGCTTGTTCCTCGACTGGTCCGGCGTTTTGGGCGACCGGTTGCTTTCTGCCGATGAGGAATGCCGACCTCGCGACCGTTGCTTCATGATTCTTCCTGCTATCTATTACTGCGACGCTGGTAGCTTCGCCAAGTTTACTCTGGCATCCCGATTGGCGGGATCCAGTGACAACGCCTGTTCGAGACAGCGACGAGCGGCAGGATAGTTGCCTTTCCTCGCTTCGAGAACGCCAAGGATGGACCATGCCTCAGCCTTTCTCGGCGCCACCCGCACCGCTCGCGTCGCGAGTCGGTGTGCTGCTGGATCGTTTTCCGATGCGAGGTAAAAACGGGCTCCGTTCGTCAACGCCACGAGTCGGTTTGGAGAAATGCGCAGTGCTTGCTCGGTCGCCGCGATTGCCGCGGGCAGGTCACCGAGATGGGCAGCGACGACGCCGAGGTCTACCCACGGTGCTGCGAAGCGGGGGTCGACGGCGGCAGCCTGCTGGAACAGCGCTGCAGCATGGGCAGGGGCGACGCCAAGTGTCCCGCGACCCAGAGCGGTCAAGGCCGCGGCGTACAAACGCCGTCCGTTGCTGTCGGCCAGCGAATTCCCGTCGAAGACACGTCCCAGCACTGCAAGCGAAGCTCTGATTTGCGTAGCAGCGGTGGCAGTCGACTCCGTCCGAATCCCACTGTCATCGCCGTCACCGATCTGTCGTCGCCGAGCAACAGCCAGAGGAACACCCGGCGTAATGACGAGAGACGAGGGAACGTCGTCAATGCCAGACTCCCAGCAAATGCTGTGCTGGCTCGCCACGATTTCGTCGACTGGATTCGTGCTCGTCGCCGACAGCTCCGAGCCCATCCCGGCTCGAGCGAATACGTGCCGGTTTCGCTCTCGATCCCAGAGATGCTGCCGCACCAGGATCGCCAGGTCTGGTCTCGCTCCTTCGACCACACTGAGCCACACCATTCCGGCTGCGGTCGAATCCTGATGTGCCAGAGCGATAGCTCGAGCAGGACAAGATGCCAAGGCTGCCTCCGCCCATTTCCTTGGCGCCTCGTTGGTACGAGTCGAAGCCTTCTCTTCGAGAGCAGACAGCGCTGCGGGGATTGCAGCCACTATTGCGACGGCACTGGCAACGAACGGTGCAGCTCGTCCGAGACGCTTTCCAACCGCGGCAACTCCAAAACCCGCCAACACGGCGACTGCCAACGTTAGCAGGACACCGTTCTGGCGGTCTTCTATTCCCATCGGGTTGACCCAGGCACCGTAGACGAAATCGCCAATCGCCATGATCACGAGAAAGACAGCAATCGCTCGGCCCCGCCGGGAGACAAGTAGAGACCCTATTCCAGCGAGCGCACAGCCGAGGACAAGAACGCCAAGATCGCCTTCAACCACGGAGGCCAGGCTGCTGGCGTTCTCGAGCACGATTTCTGGCACCGTCGAGCACAGTTGCTCCTGGAAGGCACTCCTTATCCTCTCTCCCGACAGATGTGTCAAGAGCGCCGACCAGCCGCTCGGGTGTCCCCAATCCACCAATGGAACCCTGCCGCTGGCGGAGCGCAATGGCAGGTAGACCAGCATTCCCATGGCGCCGAGACCTGCCAGTGCCGGGACAGCGAGAACCCAACGATCGCCGTGTCGCAATCGTATCGCCATCGCGACGAGCGCAGGCAATCCGACGAGCAGTGCATAGGTCGAATGGAGCCCCACTGCTCCAATCCCGATCAGCAACGCGAGCACCCAGCCGCCTGCCTGCCCGTTCCCCCTCCCCTGCCCGTTCCCATTCCCGTTCGCACGTCCAATCCTGGCTACCAAGAACAGCGAGGCCGCAGCCATGGCGGCCGTCGGTGCGTAGACTTCCGTCGAAGTGGCATGACGGAAAAACGTGGTGGAGGACGCAAGCAGCACGGCAACGAGAGCTCCACCCACCAGACCGCCCAACAACGGCGTGCTCGGGTTTGGCGGCTCTGCCTGCTCGACGAGAAATCTCACGGCGAAGAATACGGTGAGCGCGGCAGTACAGACTGAGACCAGGTGAACCCGGAATGCAAGCTCGCCAAATGGGAGCAAAGAGGCAAGATTGGCGAGAATGCAGAAGGCTGGAAAACCGCTTGGGTGCGGTACTCCGAAAAGAACACCAGCGCTGGCAAGCTCCTGAGAATCCGACCAGTACGGCCCCGGCGCGGCCGCGATGACGAAAATCGCAAGACAGAGAGTCCCTAGCACGCCAGGTAGTTGTCTATCCGCTGACCATCTCTGAAGGCCGGCAATCATCAGTCCAACGTCAAGAACACGAAATGCATCGGTCATCGAGAGTAGCAAAACAACGCCAGGTACTACAAACGTCGCGTTGGTCCTTCCTGGAATCCGAATCGGGTGTGAACAAAAGCCGTTGGTTGTGCTGTTCCCTGTGCCTAGTCCCTAGTTCCTTGTTCCATTCCTCTTTCGGGGTGCTATTCTCGCCGCAACAACCGGCGGCGCGACGGTGACATGGCAATCCAATGAATGGCCGAATTGAACAAGGAACTAGGAGCAGAGGACCAAAGACCGGGAACGGCCTGCGCTCCCTCGGGTGCCTTGCCATGTCGAT
>JAZDLZ010000394.1:0-2831 GCA_043801535.1 Pseudomonadota bacterium | reverse complement strand
CTCGGGCAGGATGGTGTGACCGGCGTCGATGGCGGCGGCGCCGATGATGTTCTGTAGCTCGCGGATGTTGCCGGGCCAGCGGTGGCAGAGCAAGGCTGCCTCGGCCTCCGGGCTGATGCGCTTGCTGGGGAATGACTGGTGGAGAAACTCGCGGGCCAGGTCGATGATGTCACGGCCTCGGTCGCGAAGCGGCGGTAAGGAGACCTCGTAGCCTGCGAGGCGGTGGAGCAGATCCTCACGGAACTGGCCGGCGGCGACCATGGCGTGAAGGTCACGGTGGGTGGCGGTAACGATGCGTATGTCAACCTTACGCACCTGGGTGTCACCGACGCGCCGGACCTCGCCCGTCTGGATTGCCCGGAGCACCTTGGTCTGGTGCTCCAGTGCCATGTCCCCAATCTCGTCGAGGAACAGGGTGCCGCCGCTCGCCCGCTCGAAGGCGCCAGTGAAGGAGCCGCGCCGGTGTCCGAATAGCTCGGACTCGAGCAAGTCGTTGGAAAATGCCGGGCAGAACACCGCAACGAACGGACCGCCAGCGCGGCGACTATGATCGTGAATGAATCTGGCAATGAACTCTTTGCCAGTGCCAGTCTCGCCGGTGAGCTCGACGAAGAGGTCATATTGGGCCACTCGTCGTGCGCGCTCAAGGACCACGCGAAAACCGGGACAGTTCCCGACGATACCTAGCTCCCCCTCATGGATGGGTAGTGGCCGGGCTATATGGCGTGCTGCCAGGGAGCGCCATCGACATCTCGAAATGACCGGACGGGCGCTCCCGTCGCAGGAAACGCGAGATGTCGGTACTACCGGCTTGGTCTCCCGAGACTCGTGCGGCACCGGCTGCTTGCGACACCGGCTGCTTGCAGCGCCCCTGCTATCCCGGCGGCACCTGCCGCCGAGTCCATGCAATGGCAGGGACCGACCGCTGAACGTGATTGGGAATGCTATTCGTTCGGTAGGTCTAATCAACATGGTATTGCTTCCTTGCCGTTCTCGAACGGCCGTATTGCTCGTGGCCACGCAGGACAAAGTGCGAAACGCCTGCAAAACTGAATAGATACGGTCAAGTCATCCACCGATACCAGCCTTCGGCCCAATGCCACATGACGATACAGCCGTAACCACCGTGTTCCTTCGGTGCATCATCGCAAAGAGTGCTTGCCGGCGAATGGCCTATTGGCGAGACGTACATCGGTTCCCGGATATTGCCCTGTAGCTGCTCGGAAGATGGAAACGTACATGCGGCAAAAAAGCTCTACAGGCATGCGTCTACTCCGAACGTCCGTCGAGTGCCTATGCCAACTGCAGCGGGGGCTTGCCTGCCAAGCACTGCTTTCCCCGTGACGTCAGGCGTGCCACCCTTGCCAGTTCTGGAGACGTGACGGCGTGCGACCGTATTCTGATCGTCACCGCGCCGGCGTTCGATCTCTGTCCCCAAGAGAGGAGCGTTGCTCGCCCGTCTGGATGGACCTCGCGATCCGTTGGCCGCGCCTCGGTGCCCGAGCACGAAGATGGTGGTGGTGGCCATGATCGGGAAGCAGCCCAACGCGGACACGGCCTGGGCTGGGATGCATTTCTCCCTCGGCCACCGAACGTCAGTCGGTCGCTTTGCCTTGCATTCCCTCGAGAGCCGAGCGCTCACTGTCGTCCGCGGGCTCTCGATGCCCGACGGGGAGGATGCGAGCATGCTGCGACGAAGGATCTCCGTGTGTGCAGGGCTTCTGGTCTTGAGACGCGCTAGCGCCGGATCAGGGTGTCAGTGAAGCCATTGCCTCCAGCGATTGCTCAACGTAGAGTGGTTTTTTCGACAGGGGGGCAATCGTTCACCTACCATTCAAGAGGAGCGCGCTAATGCGGATACTGCACATCAGCGATCTTCACATCGGCAGCGGCGCCCACGAACTCGATCGGGCCGGCGAGTTGGTCGATATCATCACCCGGCGCTATGCCGATGGAGAAAAGCCTGTTGTCGTGATAACCGGCGATGTCGTCAACGACGGCAGGGAGGAGCAATTCATCACTGCCGCAAGGATCCTCGAGCAGTTGGAAGAAGAAGGGTTCGACGTTCACCCGGTCCCAGGCAATCACGACTACGGATGGGACGGAATGCACGCGGAGGCAAAGCGCTTTGGGTTGTTCAAGAAGCACCTGATTGGCTGGCGGCGAGTAACCTACCCCGACGTGATCGAGTATGGCGACTGCCTCTTGATCATGCTCAATTCGATGAAGGCAGAGGCTGGTTTCTGGGATGGCCTACTTGCCGACGGTGAGCTCGGGACCCGGCAAACCAACGAGCTCGGCGACATCCTGCAGCTCGCCCAGGAGAGCCGGCGGAACGGCCAACGCGTGGTCGCTTGCCTTCACCATCATCCGTTCCTCTTCCCAGACGACAACGTGTTCGAGTCGGCTCGGGAGATGGTCAGCCATTGGCTGAAGGACGGTGATGCCTTGATGAGGACTATCCGGGGACGAGTGGACGTCCTGCTGTTCGGCCACGAGCACCGGCACATCGACTTCCACGAGAAGTGGCCAGACTTCTACGGGACGCTCGGAATACCGTGCGTGCTGTCGTGCGGCTCCACCACAAAGGGCTCTGCAAGGTTCGAGAGTTGGCTGATCGAGGTGGGACCAGGCGTGGTCCGATGGAACAATCCCGAGCTGTATCCACCAGCTCGCGTTGGCTGATCTTTGATTCGCCGAGGGGCAATCCACTCAAAGGAGCCGTCGCAGAATAACTTGAACAAAGTATCGGCGATGAGGCGCCCGGATGGCAAGGAGCGAGGAGGGCGCATACTCTCGGTATGAAGCGGGGGGGCCCCGTCGAGGTCCCC
>JAZDLZ010000734.1:0-2969 GCA_043801535.1 Pseudomonadota bacterium | reverse complement strand
CGGCGGGAACGATTTCGAGCCGTTCTCGCTCGATTGGCGATGCCTTTTCGATCAACGCCAGAATGGCTTCGCGCTCGCCGACGAGCAGGGCCCTGGCGATGCCGGCGCGAATGGCGTGCAGTACTCCCCCGACTACCTCGGGATCGTTGGCGCCGGCAACAACCACGGTGACCGGCGGCAGGGAGCGTGCCACCTGATCGAGCTCTTCGAAACTCTTGATCGGTTCCGTTGTCATTTGTGTCCTCAATCCAGCAATCGTGTCCGGGTCGCACCAACAACACTCCCTCGGGCGATGTCGAGGTCGAGGTCGGTTCCTACCGGTCACCTTGTGGTCGTCGGGAGCGCCGGGAAAACCGGGAGCGCCGCACGCTGGCCGCGAGCAGCATGACTGCGGCGCCCAGCACGAGCGGCAGCAGTGCTGCTGCCCGGGTGAGTGCTCGCGATCGGTGTCCGACCGAGCATCCGCATCCGCCACCATCGCTGGCGCCGCCCGAAGCATCGATCCTGGGAGAGTCCGGAGCCGGGCCGTCGCTGGCCAGCGCTCCGTCGATCGGTCGAGAATCGACAGGCGTGCCATCAGCTCGTACCGGAGTCGCGTCCGCGCTAGCTTTGCCGTCGGGCGAGACCCCCGCGTCTACTGGCGCATCCGGTGGCAGCGCGGAATCGGGAATGGGTGCGTCGGCTGGCGCGGCATCGACGATAGTCGGTGCGGCATCGACTATGACGGGTGCCGCATCTGGAGTCACTCCGCCCTGGGCCATGAAGTCCTTCAGTGGCTCTCCCAACTTGTCCAATCCAAACCCGCCGCAGATCGATTCCAGAGTGCTTTGTCGCGGAAGCTGTTCGTGCAGGTAGGCAAGCCGCACTCCAGGCTTGGCCGGGCTGGTCTCGCAGTAATCGGCAAGCTCGGGATGCTTCGGACATTGTTCGGGCTCGTCCGGACATAATGGATCATCGAGAACCAGGTGAACGTTCACTTGTTCGGCAACGCCGGTTTGAACGGCGACGAACACCTTGTTGAGCGGCTTGATCGTCGAGAGGAAATCGAGGTACTCGTTGGGATGACGAAGAAACGGCGAGCCTTCGCGAGGCTCGCACAGCAAGTACCCGGAAGGTAAGCGGTCGATTGGCTTCGACGGTGAGCCGCACTGAATGCCGAACTCGGCGCAGCGGAACGTGGTAGGCGGGCCAAGAGTGGTCTGTACCTCCTCGGCGGGATCGAAGACCGCGGGATTGTATGCCGAGCAGTCGTCCTGATTTGCCACGAATAGTACCGCCAGGTAGGCATCGGGTCGCAGGAACCCGTCGTGCTCTGGATGCGTTCCGTCGAGGGCACGCTTCATCGCCTCGAGGTGCTGCTCGTACTTGCATCCCTCGTGGCTGAGCATGGCGATGCAGCGAAAGACGTCGGATAGCGCGCCGGAGTAGTTGGTTTTCCTCGAGCCATCGGGGAGGGCTTCGTCGATGAGATAGCGGTTGGCCGGTGCCGGGATCGACGCGCAAAAAGGAAAAGGACAAATCTCGTTCCGCATCAGTCCGTCGTCGCCTCGCTCGGTACACCCTTCCACTGTGTAGCTACCCACCCCAAGATCGGCGGATACGATACCGATGTGCAGGCTAGGGATAGGGAGAACACCGTCCATCGTCAAGTCGCCCAGGAAGTTGTCGAGAGTGAACGCCAACTGCATCTGGAAGTCACCCATGTTGGAGGAATTGTCCATCACCACCAGGAGGTCGAGCTCCGGGGGCATGTCGGCGGCGATCGCTTCGCGACTATCGGCGGTAACAGCGAGAGTGAGAGAAACCAGCAAGGTAGAGGCGAGGACGAGCTTTCTTGGTAGGAATGATAGCGTACGGTACATGGTCGCCTCCTGAGGCAATTGGCGAATTCTCCGGATTCTAGTCGTCTTGTGTGCATTGATTGTCAAGGATTATGCTGTGGCCAGCGGAATACGGGCGTGGCCCGAAACGCAGGTACCACCAGCGCCAGCTATGCAAGTAACAGCCGGCAGAGAGTGGCAAGGCCAAGGATTCATGGAAGAACGCGGAACGGAAGAGCGTAGGGAAGAGCGAAAGGAAGAACGCGACCGGGGAGGATGCCGCGGAGACGACCGCGGCGGGAACGAAGGCGACGGGGACGATTGCGGCACCGAAGGACTTGCTATTGCCATCCGGGCGTTTCAGGCAGGTGAGATCTCCACGGCCGAGCAGCTGTGCCAGGAGCTCCTTGCGGCCCAGCAATCCAGCAATCCGGTGGTGCTCCATCTGGCAGGTCTCGTCGCCTGGCAGCGCGGTGCGCTGGTCTCGGCGATCGAGTACCTGGAGCGTGCCCGGGTGCTCGTGCCGCGCGATGCCGACATTCTCTTCAGTCTCGGTCGCGCTGTGCTGGAGGCAGGCCGGTTTGCCGACGCAGCGTCTATCCTGGAAGAAGTCTGTCGGATCGAGCCCGATGCCCCACCTGCACACCAGGCGCTCGGCGCTGCTTTGCGCCGGCTCGGTCGCTTCGCCGAGGCCATATCTTGCCACGAACGGGCGATCGAGCTCGCGCCTGCTTCTGCCGGCGCCTGGTCCGACCTTGCCTCGACGTATCTTGCCTGGGGAAAGCACGAGTCAGCAGTGATGGGCTACAAGACCGCCCTCGCCATTTCACCTGGCGCAGCCGAGCTGCACTTCAATCTTGGCACTGCCCTGCAAGCCCAGGACAAGCTCGCCGAGGCGACTGGCAGCTTTCGTCGGGCAATTGCGCTCGATCCGCGTCATGCCAAGGCGCTCATCAATCTGGGAGTAACCCTCAAGCTCCAGGGAATGCTCGAGGAGTCCCTCGATTCGCTGCGACGAGCAGTGGAGCTGGCGCCCGATTGCGCCGACGCGCAGTGGAATCTGGCGTTGACTCTCCTCTTGGCAGGCAACTACGAGGAAGGCTGGGAGCGCTACGAGTGGCGACGCCGGATCCCGGATATTCCCATCCT
>JAZDLZ010000725.1:0-8825 GCA_043801535.1 Pseudomonadota bacterium | reverse complement strand
CTGGCATCAGCTACGAGTATCGCAACATGGTGAAAGTCCAGCTCAACGCTTTCCTGTGTCGAATCAACGATCCGACACAGACCACCGTACCGGACAACGCCTCCGTCATCCTTGGATTCCAGGTGCGAACATGACTGTCGAGCACGTGCTCCTCGCCGCATCTCTTGCCGCAATCCTGCCCGCCGCCTGCAAGACAGACGGCACGCCAGCCAGTGAGATCATTCTCGCCACCACCACCAGCACCCAGGACACTGGGCTTCTCGACGATCTCGTGCCCCTCTTCGGACGAGAGAGCGGTATCCGGGTCAAGGCCGTCGCAGTTGGCACTGGCGAGGCCATTGCCATGGGTGGGCGTGGCGATGCCGATGTGTTGCTGGTGCATTCCCGAAAGGCCGAGGACGAATTCATGGCCAAGGGTCTCGGCACGCTGCGTCTCGAGGTCATGCACAACGACTTCGTCCTGCTCGGCCCGGCAGATGACCCGGCAGACGTCAAAAATACGAGTCCAGGTACGAGTCCAGGTGCCAGCTCGGGTGCGGATCGGGGTGCCGGGAAGGCATTCGCGCGGATTGCCGCGAAGGGTGCGCTCTTCGTTTCCCGCGGCGACGGGTCTGGCACCCACAAGAAGGAGCAGGAGCTGTGGACGGCGGCAGGCACGAACCCTGACGGTGCCTGGTACGTGTCGACGGGCCAGGGAATGGGCGAGACGCTGAGGATGGCCAGCGAAAAGCGCGCCTACACGCTCGCCGATCGCGGCACCTGGCTGGCGCAGCGGAACACCCTCGACCTCCAGATCGTCTCCGAGGGCGACTCTCGCCTTGCCAACCCATATGGCGTCATCGTCGTCAGCCCAGCGAGGTTTCCGAAGGTGAACGCAGCCGCTGCCGAGGCATTCGCGCGCTGGCTGGTGGCGCCTGCCGTGCAAAGGAGGATCGGGGACTTCGGCGTTGCGCGATTCGGACAGCCACTCTTCATCCCCGACGCCCTGCTACGCTGACCTTCCGATGGATTTCCTTAGCGACGGCTTGGTCAAGGCATTCCAGCTCCTCGCCAGCGGCGACGCGGAGCTCCTCGGAGTCCTCTGGCTGTCCCTGTGGGTGGCAGGAATGGCGACGTTTTTGGCAATGCTCGTGGGAGTACCGTTCGGAGTGTTCCTGGCCCTCCACCGCTTTCGCGGCCGCAGCCTGTTTGTCACCTTCGTGAATGCTGGCATGGGGCTACCTCCAGTGGTGGTTGGGCTCGTCGTGTTCCTGCTGCTGGCGAGGTCGGGGCCTCTTGGCAGGCTCGGTCTTCTCTACACTCCCACTGCGATGGTCATCGCGCAGGTCATCATCGCCGTACCGATGGCGGTGGGGGTTACGCTGGCTGGTATCCAGGGATTGGACGACCGACTCCCCCTGCAGCTCCTTTCGCTCGGAGCGACACGTTTCCAGCTCTATCTTGGTCTCCTGCGCGAGGCCCGGATCGCGCTCGTGGCCGCCCTTGCCGCGGCCTTCGGCTCGGTCATCTCCGAAGTAGGCGCCGTCATGATCGTGGGCGGCAACATCCGCGGTCAGACACGAGTGATGACCAGCGCCACCGTCCTCGAGACGCGGCAAGGGGAGTTCGCCCGCGCCATCGCCCTGGCAGTCGTGCTGCTGCTGATCGCCCTGGCAATCAATGCGCTCTTCACCTGGCTCCAGCAACGGAGGCCGCGGTGAAACTGCTCGAAATCCACGATCTGGTGGTCACGGCTGGCCGCAACACGCTCCTCCGGGCAGACGACCTCGCCCTCAACGAAGGCGAAATCCTGGCCGTGCTCGGTCCGACTGGTGCCGGCAAGACGACGCTCCTGCGGGCGCTGCACGGCGTCGAGCGTCCGGCAAGCGGCGACTATCGCTGGCGGGGCGTCCCGACAACCGTCCCGTTTCCCGTCGAAAAGCGACGCCGCGTCACCATGGTCTTTCAGGCGCCCCTGCTCCTTGGCGGTGACGTTGTCACCAATGTGGCCACGGGCCTGCGTCTTCGTGGCATCGGGCACACTGCTCGCCTCGAACAGGCGGCTGCAACGCTGCGACTGTTTCACCTCGAGCAACTCGCCAAGCGTCCTGCCCGCGAGCTCTCGGGTGGAGAGGCCCAACGAGTCGCACTGGCGCGCGCGCTAGTGCTCGAGCCGGAGATTCTCCTGCTCGACGAACCGCTTGCATCTCTCGACCTCGATACCAAGGAACGCGTGCGCGCCGAGCTTCTCGGGATCGTTCGCGACCGAGGAATCTCCTGCGTCTGGGTCACTCACGACCAAGACGAAGCCCAGATCGTCGGCGATCGCGTCGCCGTCCTCGACGCTGGGCGGATTCTCCAGGTGGCGCCGACCGAGGAGGTATTCCTTCGTCCTGCCTCGATCCGGGTCGCCGAGCTCGTTCGCACCCGCAACATCCTCGCCGCCGAAGGTGTGGATGGCATGCTCAGCCTCGGCTCGCACCGACTGCCCATCGCCGCTTCGACCGGCCCGCACACGATCTGCATCCGTCCCGAGGAGATAACCCTGTCCCCCGATGGCCCGCTTCGTGGAAGGGTCGCCTCCCTCCGACCACTCGGAGCACTGCTGGAGCTCACGATCGAGCTTGCCGGCGGAGCTCCGCTCCTGGTCGTGCTCGCACCACGACGCACCGTCACCGCCATGGGCACCGCCATGGGCATCGCGGTCGGCAGTATCGTCGGCGCCTCCATACCACCCGAAGCAGTGCACGTCATCGAGCACGCGGCTGCACCGGCGCACCGACGGAACGATCGAGTGCCAGCCAGGCAGTGCGGAGCTCCAGGCAGGCATTGCTGTAGGCAAGCCGACTCTTGAGCGCGGCAGCCCTGGCCGCCATCACAGCCACGAGATCCACCACGCCGCCCTGAAGAGCAGCGTCGAGCTCGCGGTCCTGCTCCTCGATGGCAGGAAGGATCCTTTCGCGATAGTAGCGCACCGCCGCCTGCCCGCGAGCAATTGCGGCAAGAGACTGGCGGATCTCTCGCCGAACCGACGCGAGCAGGGCAGCGAATCGCTCGCGAGCCTGGCTGCGACGAGCCTCGGCAGCGAGAATGGGACCGTCATTGCGGTCGAGGACCGGTAGTTGCAGGACCAATCCAACCATGAGGTCGGGTTCGTCGCCGTCCCCTCCGTGGGTGCGGAACCGAGGCGCTGCCGCTAGCCGGAACCACGGCAGCTTGCGGCCGTGCTCCTCACGCAACGCCTGCTCGCTCTGTTCGTACCGTGCCCTGGCAGCTCCGAACGCCGGCCGCAAGCCGAAAGCCTGCTCTGCCAGGCGACGTTCGTCGGGTGGCGGCATCAGGTCGGCCATTCGTTCGCTGGCAAAGTCGTCGCTCCCGATTTCGACGGGGGTATCATCGGCAGCGACGCCCAGCAACGCCCGAAAGTCCTCGACGGCAGCGGCATACCGCAGAGCCACGTCGTTTCGCTCTCGCTCCACCTCGACCGCCGCCAGACGGGCAATTCCCAGATCGATGCGCGTTGCTGCTCCCTGAGCCATGCGTTGCTCGACGAGCCCAACCAGATGCTGCCTGGTCGAAACCGCGTCCTCGAAGATACGGACCTGCTCTGCCAACGCCACCAGCGTGGCATGGGAGACCCTGACCGCAGTGGCAATCCTCCATTCTTGCTCGCGAATCTCCTGTTCCTCCTCGGTAACCTGCGCCTGCGCCCGTCGCTGGCGAGCCGACCGTACGATCGGACGCGGCGGTTCCCAGGACAGGGCAACGCCGAATCCGACGCCGGCCTCACCGAGGTCTTGCAGATCGAGCGCCTCCAAACGCAGCGAAGGATTGGCCAGTGCCTCGGTTGCCATGACTTCGCCCTCGGCAATTCCACGCTCGTAGCGCGCAGCGCGAATATCGGGATTGTGGACGAGCGCCAACGCAACCGCCTGGTCAGTGCTCGATCGACCAGGCTGGAGTCGCGCGGTCTCCGGCGAAGAGCCAGCCGTCTTCCCGGTGTCGGGATCCGCTAGCACGGGTGCGGCTGACGACGAGGACGGCGGCGTTGGTGCCACTGCCGGCGGCAACGGTGATGGCAACGGTGATGGCGACGCTGCCGAAACAGCCAAACCCGCCGGCGCCTCGGCCAACAAACCACGCTCGTCGAGAGGCCGAGGGCGATAGCCGCCGCCATGACAAGCGGACAACGACGAGGACAACGCTAGCGCCAGCCCCACCGCCAGCAACCAGGGTGTTGTTTGAGCTACCAATGCTCTAAGGACTCCACATTCCAGCATTGAGAATGCCCTCATCGCGGTAATGGCCAGCGGATCCAGAGAGGTTGTTCCTGGTCTCGATCGAAAACGACGATCAGCGCCGAACCGTCGGCAGCCACACTGACACCCTCGGGTTTCAAGCCCGCGAAGCGGTGGACCAACTCCGGCAGCACCGCACTGCCATCGTTCGGCAACGGCGAGCGCAGCCACCACAGGGCTCCGCCCCCGTCACCAGGCATGTGTTTGGGAGCGTTGCCGAGCAACACCAGCGATCCATCGGCAAGAAAAGTCATGTCCGAGATTCCCTGAAACACCTGTCCGCCCTCCCGCTCGAGCCGAAGCGGGACCTCGGCAAACAGGGTCAGGCTACCAGCCGGAACACGACCGGCGGCCAGCGCAGCAACCGGATCAGCCAGACGGAGGATGGTGGCCGCGCCGATTGGCGACAGCGGCGATTTGAGCCCGATGAAGAGGGCTCCGTTGCGAAAGGCAACAGCCTCGGCATCCAGGCGAGCGTCGGAATTCCAGCGAAAGGAAGCGTTCGAGAAGCTCTCCGGCTCGGCGAGAGCTTCGGCGAGATCCACGCGACCGAGAACAGTCATTCGACGGTCCGCGAGCGCCAAATGGAGTAGCGCTCGGCGGCCTTCCCGATGACGGCGTCCCTTTCGATCCGGCGAGTGCGACGTGACGAGAAAAAAGGAGTCGGCCGGTCCGCGACAGATCGCCTCGGGATCGTTGAGAATGTCGATTCCGGCGATCGGCACCGGCTCAACGTCGAAAACCCCGCCATCGGACAAGGCGAAGACCCACGGAGCATGCGAAGTGCCGTGGTGTTTGTGGCCGGTGTCATCGCTCACGACCAGATAGCGACCGAGGGATTGACTCCACGCAATCCCCGATGGCTCGAGATTGGCGGTGATCTCGAGGAGGACTGCCGGAACTGCCAGCGCCAGCGGCTCTCGAGCAGCGCCGGGCAAGGCTGATTGCGGCGAACCGGCAGGCTCCTCGCGCGCCGCGGAGGATGCCGGCGACGGCGATGGCGATGACGATGACGATGACGATGACGATGACGATGACGATAACGGGCGCTGTCCGCAATTCGACGGACCTGCTGGTCCAGCACAGGCGACCAGCAGGGTAGCTACCAGACATGCTCTCGTGCGGCAGGCATCACAAACGGACACTGAATGCCTCACCAGGAAGGAACGACTCTTTGCCCTGCACCTCCACGACTACGCGCCGACCCCACACTGGCACACCGGGCGACGTCGACGAACGGGCACGCACCGGTAGCTCGACGACTTCCGGCGAGACTTCGACGACGCGCCCGAGGATGTTGGAACCGAGCAACCGACCTCCGCGCAGCAGCGTGGCGGAACGATCCACCGCGACCTTGGTGGCATGACGTTCGGGAATCCAGACGACAACCCTGCCTGCGCGAGCCGTAACGACAGTGACTACCGGCCTGCCAGACGACACGACCTCGCCGAGGCTAGCGAGCACGGTCGATACCACCCCGTCGACGTTGGCCCGCAGCACGGTCTCCTCCAGCGCCACGTCGGTTTCGCGAAGCTCGGCTTCCTTGCGCTGCACTGCCTCGCGGAATGGTCCGACTCGGATCGCCACTCGCTCGCGCCGGCTCGCCTCGCTCGCGCTGGTGCTCGCCAGACCTGCCCGGCCACGAGCCTGCGCATCGCCCAGGGTCTGCACCCGAGCTGCGAGCCCACTCTGCCGATAGCGTCCGTCCTCGAGATCCTCGACGCGCACCAGCTTCTCGGCGGCAAGCTTTTCGAGCCTGGCGTTCTGCTGCTTCAGCGACTCCAGCTCGGCCTGACTCTGCCTCACGAGCGCAACCGTCTTGAGCGCAGCGAGCTCGCTTCGCGCCACCTCGGCCTCCTGCAAATCAGTCTCGGCCTCGACCCGCGCCCGGGCCTCGGCAAGCTCGGCTTGCACGACTTCGCGGCGAGCAACCAGCTCGCGCCGGTCCATCACCGCCACGGTGTCTCCCGGACGCACCTTGTCGCCGGGCCGGACGTGGATCTCCAGCACTCGGCCAGTGTGCAGTGGTCCCACCCCGACATCGATAGCCTCGGCATAACCCTGCAAATCGACGGGAGAAACCACGCCTCCGGCGGTGAGGAACCAGAACGCACCTGCTGCCACGACCACTACCAGCAACGCCGGCATCTTGCCGATCACGAATTGCAGGAATCTCTTTGCCTCGATTCTCCGCATGCTGCCTCACATCTCGACCGAAGTGTCTTGCATGAGCAGGGTGGTCCCCGACAAACCCTGCACGGCGCCGAGCTCCTTGACGAGGGTTCCCCGCGCCTCGGAATTCACGAAGCGCACGTGGTAGGCGTGCTCCTCGGAGTTGCCCCCGAGATCGCGGACATTGATGAGCACGAAGCTACGGCACTGGCGCCGGAGCACTCCGGCGAGCCCCTCCTGCCCCGCCGGATCGGCGGCAACGCGAACTCGCAGCACGGCGTCGAACTGCCGGCGCGAGCCGAACGAAGCGAACGAGACGTAGATCATGGCCAACGCAAACACGGCAGTGCCCACCATCGCGGCAGCGTAGGCCTGGGCTCCACAGGCGACTCCGGCCGCCAGCGAGGCAAACACGAAGATCAAGTCTCTGGTGTCCTTTATCGTGGCGCGAAACCGAATGATCGTCAGCGCGCCGGCAACTCCGAGTCCTCGCGCGATGTTCTCCCCGATAGCGAGCAGAATCAGTGCCGAGACCACGCCTCCAACCGCCAGAGTCTGGACGAAGCCGCGCATGTACGACAGACCTTGATAGGTGAACGTGTATACCCAGGCAACAATCATCGACAGGACAAACGCCAGCGTTAGACTGGCCAGAGCAATGTTCCATCCCACGCGTGGATCCATGATTCAATCGTCTCCCTAGCCGTAGACTGCGGTTCGCGCCAGCTCGACAAACGGATCGTCGAGCTGGCTGGAAATGGCAGCGACGTATTTCGAATTGGCGATACGCCACATTGCCAGACGCTGGACCATCTCCTCCATCCACCAGGGCGCAACGCCGCGATACTTGAGCTCGATGAGAACGCGCCGGCCAGGCTCGCCGTGCTGCCTCGCACTGTCGATCGGAATCCAGGACAATGCTGGATCGCCGGCGAGCTGCGGGCCGTCCGCTGCCTGGCAGGAAATGCCGCGATCGACGGTGACGCGGATGTCCTCGACCGGTTCGAGCGAGGCGTAGGCCTCGCGCTCGAAAGTGACGAGCACTCTCGGCGCGGCGCGGTACACGGTCATCAGGTAGAGGAACGCCTCGAGATTGCGCAGTTGCTCGGCACGCAGCGACGCCGGCAGCGCTTCGTAGGTGCCGTCGAGAAGCGCGGGGACCGCGTCCATTGTCACGGCAGCTCGCCGCTTGAAAATGACCGACTTGATCTTGCGCTTGATTTCGAAAAAGGCTGGACCAGCCGGTGGGCTACCGTACACCCGCACTCGCAGCTTGAAGCGATCCGGTGCCGAATCGACGTGCTGCTGCACGAAGTCGAGATCGGCGGTTTCCAGGTACAGCGACGTATTGCGCTGGGTGTGTCCGGGCGTGTCGCGGCAGAAAGGATCCGGCATCAAGTAGGGGCGGCAAAAACGCACCACCTCGCGGGCAATCTCCTCGGGTACCCAGTACTTGAGCTCGAAGCGCTCGAACGAGGCGCGCATCGTCTTCTCGACGACGTGCAGCAGGGGTGCCGGTCGCGAGCTCGGCACGTCGTTCGTCGCTGCCACCAGCGTCGGCCGCGGTCGCGTCCACTCCACAGACGCTGCTCCAGAACGACCACGTTTCCCGTGGGGAGGGGGCGCGTCTTCCCTCGATACCGCCGGCGGCACAGCGGCCTTCGGTTTACAACTGCCAGGAGAGAGCTCAGTCTCCATTGGTACCCTCTAGTCGGCACACATTGATCCGTTCTTGGTTCCACAGGTGGGGCTGGCGCACGGGACAAGCTCACCGCCGCCGTCGGGAATGCGGGCGAACGAGACGTCGCTGACTGCGTCGCTCCATCTGACCTGATCGACCAACTGCCGATCGGCATCATAGAGCAGCACGCCCTCGCCTTTCGCCTTGAGCTTGAACGGCAAGTGCGTCTCTCCCTGGTCGGGAGTATCGTCGGCCCAGAGCAGGAGCGCAGCACCGGCGGAAATCACGACTCCTTCGGCGAACCGTTTCTTCTCCGGACTGGCGGAATCGTCGGTGATCGAAAATCCGCCGAGCTCGATCTCTTGCTCGCCGGCGTTGTAGAGCTCTATCCAATCGTTCCGCTCGCCGACTTCGTCGGCACAATCGTTGCTGTTCGACGGCAATACTTCGTTGATGAACAGCACTGCCGCCACCGGCGAGGACGACCCGCACCCGGCAAACAGCGTCGCCAACGCCAACGTCAACGTCAGCGGCAGCGGCAGCGGCAGCAGAATTTGGGGTGTGTCCCGGAGAGTCGACGGCGATTGCTCGATCGACGGTGGCCAACCGATTGATTTGATCCGGGATTCCGGCCGCCTATTCAGGTGCGAGCCGTACCGGGGGGGCTGTTCCAGTTCCTGGTTCCTTGTCCCTAG
>JAZDLZ010000313.1:0-11823 GCA_043801535.1 Pseudomonadota bacterium | reverse complement strand
GGCCGCCTGAACGACCTCTGGAATGCTGTCGAGGCGCTAAAACACAGCATTGGCCGCGCAGGAATCACCCGCCAGCCTGGCGCCCTGCCGCCCCTCAAAGAAACCGCCGAGAGAGCCGCGATCACCGCCGAGAGCTCCGCTCGCGTCGTGGTGGTCGTCGGACCTTCTGGAGTCGGCAAGACCACCACCATCGCCAAGCTCGCCTCCCGCGACGCCCTGGTGAGCGGACTGCGAGTAGCGCTCATCACCACCGACGTGTGCCGGATCGGCGGAGTGGATCAAATACGAGCCTACGCCGCTCTGATTGGGGTGCCCTTGGAGGTCGTGGCATCGCCAGCCGAGCTCATCGCCGCCATCCCGCGCTATCAGGCCGCCGACCGAATCTACGTCGATACCGGCGGTCACAGCCGTGCCCATTTTGGCGCACTGCACGCTCTCGAAGGCGCCCTGCGTCAGATTCCCGGTGCCGAGGTCCATCTGGCGATTTCGGCTACCGGCACTGCCCAACAAATCGACCACGAAGTCGCCCGCTATCGTTTCCTCAACCCGACCAGGTTGATTCTCACCAAATGCGACGAGGCCGACGACCTGGAAGAGTTGGTCTATGCTCCTGCCCGCGCAGCAATCCCGGTCGCCTGGGTGACTACCGGCCAGCGGGTGCCCGAAGACATCGAGCCGGCCTCGGCTGATCGGCTCCTCGAGCTGGCCGAAAGCGGTCGGTTGGCGCTCGCGGAGGCAGCGTGATGGCTTCCAGAGCCAATAATCCCGCCCGGCAAGAACTGCTCGCCGGGGGAAGGTTTTCGTGGATTCCGAGTCCCAGTGTAATACAAATGGGGTTGGAGGTCCGTCGCATGCCTGGTACCAGCAGCAGAACCCGCGTAGTCGCTATCACTGGAGGCAAGGGTGGGGTTGGCAAGAGCACTATCGCCGCCAATTTGGCGGTGGCCTTCGCCTCGAGACGGGCACAGGTGCTCGTGCTCGACGGCGACATGGGGATGGCCGATCTGAACCTGCTCTTCGGGGTGGCACCCGCTCGCAGCATCGTCGACATCCTCGAGGGAGAGCGGGCGGAAAACGTATTGGTCGAAGTCCACGGAGTCCATCTGCTGCCAGCCTGCAATGCATCCAGCCGGCTCGCGAACCTCAGTCACTGGGAGCGTCAATCGCTGCTCGAGGCGGTCGATACTCTTTCCGACCGCTTCGACACGCTGATCGTCGACTGCGCCGCTGGCATCGGCTCCAATTCGGTCGCCTTCGCCGCGGCCGCCATCGACATCATCGTCGTGGTCACCGCTGATCCCACCTCGCTCGCCGACGCCTATGCCTCGGTGAAGGTTCTGTCGCGAGAACACCAGGTCAAACGCCTGTACGTGTTGCCGAATGCGGTTCGCACCCCGCAGGAGGCAGACCTGGTGGTCGAGCGACTCACCAAGCTCACCTCGAGATTCCTCGACGTGGTGCTGACCCCGCTGCCCTACGTTCCGTTCGATCCTCTGCTGCGATCCGCCGGCGCCAGCGGCATTCCGCTGGTGCGCAGCACTCCAGATTCCCCGGCGTGCCGCGCCCTGAACCAGGTGGCGAAGCGACTCGACAGTGACAGCTTTGGCGAGAATCGCTCGGGCTCCATCCACCTGTTCTGGCGCCGAGCTCTCGACGGACACCGAGAAGCCGCCGCTCCCAACGTCGCTTCGCTCCCAGGCGGAGGCAGCCGGGGATCCCTGGATGACAAGGACAAAGGAGTCGATCGATCATGAGGGCCTACGCTCGCCAGAGCACGAGCCTGACTGCCCGTGACGCGCTGATCCTCGAGCACATGGATATGGCGCGTCGCATTGCCTGCCGGCTGGCCAGGCGGCTGCCACCCAACGTCACTGTCGACGAGGTAGTCGCGGCAGCCACGCTGGGGCTGGCCGAGGCAGCCGATCGCTATGACGCGGGACGCTGCGAGCCATTCGAAGCGTTCGCTGCGCCCCGCATCCAGGGCGCAGTAATCGACGAGCTGCGCCGCGGGGATCCCCTTCCCCGCCGCAAGCGCGGCATGGCCCGGCGAATCGGCCAGACAGTCGACAAGCTGGAAGGAAGACTCGGCCGTTCTCCCAACGAAGAAGAAATCGCCGCCGAGCTCGGCGTCTCGGTCGAAGAGTACCGCGAAGAGCTGGAGGGGCTCACCCACGTTGCGCTGGTCGAGCTCGACGAACAGAATGTCCGCTCGCTCGATTCACGGGCTGCCGAAGGCCGGGGACACCTCGCCTCGCCCTTTCGCTCGGCGGAACGGGCCGAGCTCAAACAGGTACTGGTCAAGGCGCTCAAACGTCTCAGCGAGCGGGATGCGCTGGTAATGTCGCTCTACTACAACGAGGAACTGACCTTCGCCGAAATCGCCAGTGTGTTGGGAGTGACCGAGTCGAGAGTGTGCCAGATCCACACCCAGAGCATCGTGCGGTTGCGCACCATACTCGGCCTGGCCGGCGACGAAGACGACCACGAAGGAGGAGCGTAGCCATGGCAAACGGGATCTACGTTGCGCTGTCCGGCGCCAATGCTCAAGCCAGAGCGGTCGACGTGGTTTCCTACAACATCGCCAACGCCGGCACCACTGGTTTTCGCGGCCAGAAGGCAGTCTTCGGAGAAGCGCTGGCGCAGGCTGGTGCGCAAGGTGGCGCCACCCGGCAGGACTCTGCCTACGCCACCCTGGCCCAGGTAGCGACCGACGCATCGCAGGGAGAGCTGGTCAACACCGAAAACCCCTTCGATCTCGCCCTCGTCGGAGACGGTTTCTTCGTCATCGACACCGCGCGAGGACCGCGCTACACCCGAGCCGGGAACTTTCGCCTCGACACCGAGGGAGTGCTCGTCGACAACCAGGGCAACATGCCCAGGACCACCGACGGGGGGCACCTTCAAGTTCCCGCCAACACCAAGTCCGTCCAAGTCGAGGGCGACGGAACAGTAGTGGCGGACGGAGAGATTGTGGGGACTCTGGAGCTTGCCTGTTTCACCCCCGAAAGCATGATTCGCGAGGGTGCCATTTTCTACAACACCGCCCCCAACGCGGTGCGAGTCGGCGCCCTTCCCGAAGTGCTTTCGGGCGCTCTCGAATCGTCGAACGTCAACCCGGTACGCGGCATGGTGGATCTCATCCGCATGTCGCGAAGCTACGAATCGCTGGTGACCGCCATCGAGTCATACCGACAGATCGACGGCCGGGTCGCACGCGATATCGGGGGGCCCAAGTAGGGCAAGGAGGGCAGCATGATCCGAGCACTCGCTACTGCCGCGTCTGGGATGCAAGCGGAAGAAACCCGGATGGATGTGACCGCCAACAACATCGCCAACGCCTCCACGGTGGGATTCAAGAAGAGCCGGGCGGAATTCCAGGATCTCGTCTATCAGATCGTCCAGTCTCCCGGCGCCGCCACTGGCGCTGGAACGACTACTCCCACCGGAACGCAGATCGGCATGGGAGTCCGCGTCTCGGCAACCCAGCGGATGCACACCCAGGGCAGCATGCGCCAGACGGGCAACTCTCTCGATCTCGCCGTCGAAGGGGACGGCTTCTTCCAGGTCAACATGCCTGACGGCACCATCGCCTACACCAGGGATGGTCAGTTTCGCCTCGACGAACAGGGCCGGGTGGTGACGGCCCAGGGATTCCCGCTCACCTCGGAAATCACCGTGCCGCCCGACGCCTCCACGGTTTTCGTGGCCGCGGATGGCACGGTCACCGCTGCCGCCGATGGCGACACTACCCCGATGGAGCTCGGCAACATCGAGCTCGCCACCTTTGCCAATCCGGCTGGCTTGCGAGCACTGGGAAAAAACCTCTTGGCCAAAACCTCGGCTTCCGGCACCGCCATCACCGGTCGCCCCGGGGAAAACGATATCGGTCTGCTTGCTCAGGGCTCGCTGGAAGTGTCGAACGTCTCGGTGATCGAGGAGATGCTCGACCTCATTACCGGACAGCGGACGTACGAAACCAACGCCAAGGTCATCTCGACCGTCGACGAAATGCTCGGCGCCACGGTGAGGATGCGGTAATGCACGGCCGGGATGCCATGGTAGCGCTCCTCTTGTGCCTCTTGTGCCTGGTGTGCCTGCCGCAGGCCAGTGCCGCATCCTCGCCGAGCCGCAGCGAGCTCGAAGCTCTGGTGGCGGCAAGCGCCGGCGAGAGCCTCGGTCCCGAGCTCGCCGTCAAGAAGGTGCAGTTGTCGGCCGTGCCCAATCTCCTCGGCAACGGGCGAGCGCGAGCCCCAGTACGAGCCCCGGTACGAGCCCCAGTACGAGCCATCGTGGAGTGGCCGCGTCCGCCGCGCATCGGCCTCCAGACCGTCCGCGTTTCGATCCTGCGACAAGATGGCAAGCGCGCACGCGAGATCTGGGCGACGATCGAGCTCGTCGCTCCAGTCCAGGTGGTGGTCGCTCGTCGCGATCTCGCGGCAGGCATTGTTCTTGCCGAAGAAGACGTAGCCTTGGAATCGCGACCCTCTTTCGCAGACTCACGACCGGCGAGCGCGAACGAAATCCTGGGCAGTCGCCTTCTCTGTGACACTGCCAGCGGCCAGACGATTCTCGCCAGTGACCTCGCCGCCCCTCCGCGTATCCGCCGCGGCACCAGGGTGACGGTTCTGCTGCGAAGCGGCGCCGTCGAGATCGAGACCAGTGGCAAGCTCGAACGCGACAGTCGGCTCGGCGAGATCGCTGCCGTTCGCCTCGAGACCGGACGCTTGCTCCAGGCGTTGGTTGCCAGCAATAGCGACACCGGCCGCGCCGGCATCGGCTCGGGCGAGACTGGCGGCCGAGAGCTTACCCTCGCCATCGCGGTCGTTGCCGACGCTTCATCCGTTTCACCGACACCGACACCGACAAGGAGCAGGCCATGACTACCAGAGCACCGATCGGTTTGCCGGACCGAGGCAGACGAAGCGCCGGGGGCGCAGCCGCAAGGAGCGAGGAGGGAGCATACCCGTCGGTATGTGACCGACGAGCGACGCAGCGGATGCGTCTCCGCCACGAGTCTGCCGACGGGAGGCAAACCGATCGGTGCTCCAGACCCGACGCCAATCAGGCACCGAAGATTTCGCTGGGGTCTTGCTTCTCGGCTCGTGCTTGTGCTTGTGCTTGTGCTCGCGCTCGTGCGCGCGCTCGGAAACGCTGCGCTTTGCTGTGCGCTGCGCTGGTCGCGCTCTCTCTGGCTGGCGGCTGCACGCAGCACATCGCGCCCGGCAGACCCAAGCAGCGAACGATCGATCCGGGCAAGTACAGCCGTCGCAGCCTCACTAGCGACGGGTCGATCTACGCTCCGGGCGTCAGCGGTCTGTTCGAGGACGCCAAGGCGCGCACCATCGGAGATATCGTGGTGATTCGCATCGACGAGTTCGAATCGGCGCAACGAGACAGCTCCACCCGCCTGAACCGCGCCTCCGCGACCAAGGCTGGCGTGGCGAACTCGCTCGGTCTGCTCCCCAGCCTTCCGCAAGGGGTGAGCGCGTCCGCCCTGCTTGGCGCCGATTCGTCGAACAGCTTCGAGGGTGCCGGCAAAGTGGCACGAGAAGGTCGGCTCATCGCCACCCTGCCGGTGCGAGTCAAGAACGTCATGCCGAATGGCGACTTCTTCGTCGAGGGCACCAAGGTGATCCTGGTCAACGACGAGGAGCACCACCTGTACGTGAGCGGCATCGTGAAGCCGTACGACATCGGGCCTGACAACGTCGTACTGTCTTCGCGAGTGGCAGACGCCGAGATCGAATACACCGGCCGGGGCACGATGAGCGACACCCAACGTCAGGGTTGGCTTGCCCGTCTCTTCAACAAGATCTGGCCGTTCTGATACGGCTAGCTGGAGGTTGGGATGAGCCCTGCAGTGTGCAAACAAGCGATGGTGACGGCGATACTTCTCCTCGGAGCGGCTGCGCAGAGCGCGCGCGCCGACCGCATCAAGGATCTCGTCGAAGTACGGGGCGCTCGTCCCAACTCGCTCGTCGGCGTGGGCATCGTCACCGGTCTCGACGGCACTGGGGACGACGCCAATTCGCCGGCAGTCAGGCGAACCCTCGGCGAAATGATGAAGAAGCTCGGCATCACCCTCGACGAGATCCAGCTCAAGCAACTCAAAGCGAGAAACGCCGCGCTGGTCACCGTCAGCGCCGTTCTCCCGCCCTTTGCCCGCGCCGGCGCCACCATCGACGTCGTCGTATCGTCGGCGGGAACTGCTCGCAGTCTCGTCGGAGGCACCCTGGTGCTCACGCCCTTGAAGGGTCCCGACCTGGTTACCTATGCGCTGGCACAGGGTTCCCTCTCTAGCGGCGCCTTCACGTTCCAGGGCGCGACCGGCACGAAGGTCGCAAAGAACCACCCGACCGTCGCCCGCATTCCCGGTGGCGCCAGAGTCGAGAAAGACGCTCCAGGTACCCGTCTGGTACGGAATGGCGAGGTGATGCTCTTTTTGCGCGCTCCGGACTTCACGACTGCGACGCGCGTTGCCGAGGCAATCAACGCTGCCCAAGGCGAGGGCTCGGCGAGAGTCACCGACCCCGGCGCGGTCGCGGTCAAAGTGCCAGCAGAACGTAGCGAGCGAGTGGTCGAGCTCATCTCCAGCGTCGAGGGACTCACCGTCGTTCCCGATGTCGGGGCGAGAGTGGTGATCAACGAGCGCACCGGAACTATCGTCGTCGGAGCCAACGTCACTCTCGGACCCGCGACCGTTGCTCACGGGGGTATCACGGTACGCGTCTCCGAGGAGAGGACTCCCTCGCAGCCGAACGTCTTGGCCAGGGCGGGTGAAACGGTGGTCACGCCAAGGACTGGCGTGGACGTCGAAGAAGGAGCCGGCGGTCTGGTGCAGATCCCGGCCGCCACCACTGCCGGGAGTGTTGCCAATGCTCTCAACGCCCTGGGAGTCAAACCGAGGGATCTGGTAACAATTTTTCAAGCATTGGCTCAAGCTGGAGCACTTAGTGCCGAAATCATTGTGCAGTGAGGCAACACATGAGTGAACGTCTGGAAAGCCTCAGCACTCTCGCATCGTTCGCCAAGCTCCCGTCGAGCAGCGAAGAGGCGCGGACCGAGGCAGCGCGAGGGTTCGAGGGACTGCTGCTTCGCCAAATGCTCTCCGAGATGCGCCGCGGTCTGAAAGGCGGCATCCTCGAGGGAGGTCATACCGGCACCCTGTTCCGCCAAATGCTAGACGAAGCCATTGCCGATGCCGTAGCCGATAGCGGAGGCCTCGGCATCGCCAAAATGTTCGACGAAGAACTGGCCAGAAGAGAAGGTAAAATTACTTCGACAACCATCAGACCTGGCGAGGCCAAGACCATTTCTTCGGGCGAAGCGCTTCGCAAGTACGCCAAACCCAGCGAATTTCTTGGCATTCATGGTGCTGGCAACAACACCGACAATCCCGCTAAAGATCCTGGCAAGTCGGTCGAAACCATTACTGGGAACGGAGGTCGCTGATGAGAATCAGCAATGTCGGCGATCAGAGAACTACTCAAGTAACAGAAAAGGGAACGAAGGCCACCAGCGAAAAGTCTGCCGAAAGGCCGGCCAGCAGCGCTGTCGCCAAGGAGGAGACGGGGACCCAATCGGGGGTGCTCGTTCGCCTTGGTGATGTCGCCGCAGCCGTTCGCGAAGCGGCCAGTCGACCCAATGCCCCTGACAGCGGCAGGGTGGCGGAAATCCTCGCTCTCATTGCCTCGGGCAAGTACAAGATCGACTTCGAGCGTCTGGCTGACAAGATGCTGGAGGAGGAGATCCCCCGAGGGAAGAAACAGCGATGACCGCCCAGGCCGCCAGGCCGGCCCGCGAAACCGATGACGGCCTTCGACTTGTCGAGCATGCACTCGAGGTCCTGACCCGGGAACGGGCGGCCATCGCCGCGCTCGATGCCGAGGAGCTGGCCGCCATCGCCGAGACCAAGCGTGGGCTCGCTGCTAGTCTTCGCAGCCTTCAGCACGAGCTGGCAGGCTCGCCGCCGACCTCGCTGGCCCGAGGCTCGCTGGCCCGCAGCCTACGGGAAGTACACGCCCAAGCACTGGCGAATGCCCTGCTCCTCGAAGATGTGAGCGTCACCATTGCCGGCACCCTCGGGATTGCCGAATCGACGTTCACCTACGATCGACGCGCCAGAACAACTGGCTATTCCAGGAGATCTCCTACGCCAGCCCACGGGAGGACTGTCTGATGAGCAGCATCAACAGCTTGCTATTCGTGGGCTCCAATGCCATCCAGGCGCAAGGCGCAGGAGTGGCAAGTGCCGGAAAGAACATCGCCAACGCCAATACCGAAGGCTACCAGCGAGAGTTGATCGACTTGAGCCCACTCCAGGGGCCACCGCTCCTGGGGGGAGTGAGGGTCATTGGTCCATATCGGGTCGATACCCAGTTCCTTAGCCGCCGCGAGCAAGAAGCCAATGGCGGTTACGGTGCTGCCCTGTCCCAGTCGAGTGCCCTGGCCGAGGCGGAAACGGCAGTAGGTGGCGTGGGAGGTTCGGAGCTCGTCGACGCGGTCGCTGCAATGTGGGCCGGGTTCATCGGGGTCTCTGCCGCTCCTCTCGACGAAGCAGCCCGCGCCTCGGCGGTCAACGACGCCAGCGAGCTTGCTCGAGTCTTTCAACGCCTGTCCCGCGAGCTCGGCGAGACCCGCGCATCCTGCGACCAACGCATCACCGACATGGCAGCCACGGCCACCAAGCTGGCCGCCGAAATCGCCGACGTCAATGCCGCGGTGATTGCCAACAAGGACCCTGCCCTTCTGGACAAGAGGGACCTCGCCGCCAGCAAGCTCTCCGAGCTGCTCGGTGGAACCGCGATCGTCGATGCCAACGGCCAGATGAGCTTCGCAATCGCTGGCGGCACCCTGGTGGTCGACGGTATCCATTCCTATTCGGTCCAGGCAGTGCCAGGACTCGGACCAGATGGATACAGCGCAGTCCGAGTTGTCGATGGCGTCCACGTCGACGATGTCACTGGCCGCTTGACAGGCGGCAAGATCGCCGGCGAGCTCGCGGTGCGTGACGGCGTGGCCGCCACCGCCATGGCCGATCTGGACAACCTGGCGGGTGCGCTGGCCATCAGGGTCAACGCCCAACATGCGGCCGGGATCGGGCTCGTCGACGCCACCAGCCGCGACCTGTTCGTCTCCGCGAGCGGCGGGCCGATCACCGCTGCCAACATCACCGTCGACGCTGCCATCGTGGCCGACGCCCGCCACCTCGCTGCTGCGGCGGTCGGATCCGGGCCGAACAGCAGCAACAACGACAATGCCCTGCTGCTGGCAGGAATCCGCAGCGAAGCCCTGCCGGTCATCGGTCGCACCGCCGTCGATGAATCAATCCGGATCATCGGCGTGGTTGGCCAGGCCAAGGCCAACGCCGACCGCGACGTCACCGTCGGAGAGACGAGAGTCGATTCCCTGGCTGCGCTCCGCGACTCGCTGTCGGGAGTGTCGGTCGAAGAGGAATTGATCCGTCTCGCTGCCTTTCGCAACGCCTCCGACGCGGCAGCCAACTTCGTAGCCACCGTCAACAGCATGTTGCAACAGCTACTGGAGAAACTGTGATGAGGGTGACCGAGAGCCGTCTTCACGACATTGCCACCTCGTCCCTCACCAAGGCACGCAGCGAAGTGGCGCGGAGCGGCGCCGAGCTGAGCTCGGGCATCAGAGTCCAGCGCCCGTCGGACGATCCAGTTGCTTTTGCCGAAGGCGCCCGGGTCGCTGCCAAACAGACCATCGCCAATGCCCACAAGAGCTCGATCGCCAGGTCGCGCGAAAGGCTTCAAGCCACCGAAGGAGCATTGCAGACCATAGGCGATACCCTCCTGCGGATAACCGAGCTCGCAATCCAGGGCGCCAACGAGACGTGCGCCGGCACTGCCAGGATCTCGCTCGCCGTCGAAATCCGCGAGCTCCGGCAGGCAGCGCTCAATGCCGTCAATACCCAGGCCGAAGATGGCACCTATCTCTTTGGCTCGTTCGGAAACGACACACCGCCGTTCGACGCTGCCGCCACCTATGCCGGAGGCACGGCGACCAGGCAGGCAGATGTCGGACCAGGTCTGGTATTGCCCGCCTCGCTGCCAGGCAGTGTGCTCACGACCCTTGCCGGGCCAAGCGCAGAAAACGTGTTCGGAGTCATCGACAACATCGAGGCGGCACTAGCGGCTGACAACGGCGACGGCGTTACCGCCGAGTTGGACCGGCTACAGCGGGCGGTTCGCCAGGTCGCGCTGGCCCGCGGCTCTGCTGGTGGATACGTCCAGGCACTGGAAACCGCGGAGGAAACGAGAGCGAAACTGATGGAGAGCTTGGTCGAGATTCGTGCTCGCGCCATCAGTGCCGACCCCATCGAGGCAGCCACGAGTCTAGCCAAAGCGGAAAATTCTCTGGAAGCAGCAAGGCTGTCAGCTCAGGAGTTGCTGGCAGCAGCAGCACTTGGAGGACGATAGACGGTAGACGGTAGACAGTAGACGGTAGGAGGAGGCGACCGTAGCTCGACACAGAGCAAACGTGCGATAATACCAGCATGGCGATCACTTTCAACAGCGTCGAATCGCTCTCGGTCGTCGACCAGCTCGGCAAGAATCGGCAGGCGGTGGCCAAAAACCTCGCGCGCTTGTCGTCGGGCTTGCGCATCAACTCCGCTGCCGACGATCCTGCCGGGTTGGCGATCGCTCAGGCGATGGGAGCCGAGGTGAGATCGCTGAGCCAGGCGGAGCGCAGCGCCAACGACGGGGTCTCGATGATCCAGACCGCCGACAGCGCGCTCGACGAGGTATCGGGAGTCCTCGGCCGCATGAGGGAGCTGGCGGTTCAGTCGGCGAACGGTACCCTGTCGGGCGATGCCCGAGCCGCGGTCGACACCGAGTTTCAGCAGCTCAAGGCGGAAATCGACCGGATCGCCAACACCACCGAGTTCAACGGCACCACGCTCCTCGACCAGGCGACGAGCCTGACCTTCCAGGTCGGCATCGACGCCGGCGCCGCGGAAAACACCATCACCGTTTCCACTGCCGACGTCAACGTGGCGGCAATCGGCCAGGACGGCGGCGGCGCCGATTCCATCGCCTCGGCGGGTGTCGCGACCGTGGACCAGGCGACGACCGCGATCGGCTCGATCGATCGCGCCATCAGCGAGATCTCGAGCGCCCGCGCCCAACTGGGATCGGGGGTGAACCGGCTCAACTCGACAATCGACTTTCTGGCGACTCAGCGCGAGAACCTGTCGGCGGCCATGTCGCGAATTCGCGATGCCGACGTTGCCGAGGAGACCGCCAACCGTACCCGCAACATGATCCTCGTGCAAGGCTCGGTCGCTCTTCTCGCCCAGGCCAATGTTCTGCCATCAGTAGGGCTTCTCTTGCTTGGAGGAAAGTAAGCCATGTCGAGCATCACCTTTTCCGGATTAGCAACAGGACTCGATACCTCGGCCATCATCGAGAAGCTGGTTTCGCTGGAAAAGGCGCAGATCCCCGGGCTGGAAACCAAGAAGAGCAACCTCCAGATCCAGCTTGCCACCATCGGCAACCTCGTCACCAAGCTCAACGCCTTGAAGACTGCCGCCGAGGGACTCGATTCCACCTCCGAGCTGAGCGAGTACACCGCGACGTCCTCGGACACCAACGTCATTACCGCCACCACCTCGGGCTCGGCCTCGCCAGGACTCTACGGAATCGAGGTGCAGCAGCTTGCCCAGGCCGAGCACACTCGGCTCGAGGGCACTGCCGGAGGATTCGCCTCGAGCGCGTTCGATTTCTCCACCGGCGGCTACCTGCGCATCACCGTTGGCGCCACGACCTCCGATGTCCAGTACGGCGCCACCGAATCGCT
>JAZDLZ010000310.1:0-2262 GCA_043801535.1 Pseudomonadota bacterium | reverse complement strand
CCAGGGCGCCACGCAAAAGACCGCCGACATTATCTCCGAAATGCTCGCTGCCTGAATAACCAGCCCGGAAAATTCAACAGAATTTTCCGGGAAGCCCCCTTATGTCCGCAGCAATCCGCTTGTGCTCTGAACGGCTGGTAGCCCTGGTCAGCTTGTCGCCCAGCTCGGTGCGACCAGCCAGGCACGCCATCCGACCGCGCAGCGCCCCGAAGGGGCTATCCGACGGAATCCGCGGCGGAAGAGGCGCTGCCGCGAGAGAAGGGATTGGCACAGGAGACGACGGTGACGGCGGCGCAGCTTGCGCAGGCGAGAGCGTGGATGCCGATTCCGTGACTGAGCACGAGCTCGTGTTCGTGCTCGTGCTCGTGCTCATCCCCGCGAGGAGCGAACCGATATAGACGGTTCGCGGCACTCCTTCGCCCATGCGCTGCGCCAATCCGTCGAGGTGCAGACTGCACGACGGATCGGTCGAAACGAGATAGTCGATCCCGAGGGAGACCGCCTCCTTGAGCTTTCTCCGCCCGATTGCCGCGCTGACTTCCGGGAGCTTCACCGCAAAAACGCCGCCAAAGCCACAGCACGCGCCAGTCGACTCCATCGACACGATCTCGACGCCCGGCACTGCCCGCAGTAGTCGGGCAGGTGGCCCGTCCTTGCCGAGCTCACGGCCGAGATGGCAGCCAATGTGAAGGCCGACACGCCGAGTCTTCTCGTCCTGCGGCGCCCCAGACGTTCTGGTCCGAGCTCGTTGCCTGATGAGATCCACGATGAGGGATGGACCCATCGAAGACCCGCCGACCGAGGAATCCTGCTGTGGTTCTCGCCCATGGGGGGGTGGCGAGGACTCGCGGGTCGCCCTCGACTCGCCGGAGCAGCGAGGGCTAGCAGCTCCCTCTAGCTCGTCGAGCTCGACGAGATACTCGCAGAGCTCGTAGACCCGCCGGGGTACTCCATGGTCGTCGGCTCCGTCTAGCAGCTCGGCATAATGCCGCCTCACCATCGCAGCGCACGATCCGGATGGACACACGATCACCTCGGCGTCGGCGAACACGGCACAAAAACGACGCGCCAACGCCGCAGCTTCCCGCCGGCAACCAACATTGAAAGCTAGCTGACCACAGCACGTCTGCTGCCTGGGAAAGCGTACTCTGTGGCCCAGGCTCCGTAGCAGCTCGACGGCGGCAATCGCCGCTTCCGGCGCTGCCGCATCGACGAAACACGGCACGAAGAGAGTTGCCTGACGCAAGGCTTGACGATCCATCGCTTGCCATTGGCCCATGATTGATCTGGCCTGCAATACTAATCGACGTTTCTCGCCAGCGGTCAAAAGCTTTGGGCATTCGCGAAATCGTCCCAACAGTGCAACTAATACGGCCACTTAATCGACACGTTCTTGAGCCTGTCGCGATCGGCGCTACTTTCCGTTCGTGCTAGCGACAACCCTACCTGCGTTCGCCGAAGCCCAGACCCAGCAAAGCCTTCCAACACTATCCGACCGTCCCATCGTCACCGTCCTCCTGCTTGCGGCGCTGTCATTGCTGCCAATCGTGGCGGTGCTAACCAGCTCATTCGTAAAGATTGCCGTCGTTCTGTCGATCGTACGCAACGCCATTGGCGCTCCCCAGGTGCCGCCCAGCATGGTGGTCACGGGACTTGCCCTCGTCTTGTCGGCGTTGGTGATGACGCCGGTGGCCGAAAAAATGTACGACACGCTGAAGCCGGCATTCATGGTGCGCGAGAAGGAGAGTGCCGAAAAGGCAGCAGCGGACCTGGTCAGCACTGCCGCAAGCGCAGCCGAGCCTTTGCGCCAATTCCTCGCCAAGCACGCTCACTCGCGCGATCGCGCCGTGTTTGTCGACATCGCCAGAAGAATGCGCCCACCCGAGGAGAGAGCGAGGATCGCTGATTCCGGTTTCTTGGTTCTCTTGCCAGCGTTTCTCACCAGCGAGCTCAAGGAGGCGTTTTCCATCGGCTTCCTGCTCTTCATCCCGTTTCTCGTCATCGACCTCGTCGTTGCCAATGTGCTTCTCTCGCTCGGGATGCACATGCTGTCACCGACGACAATATCGCTACCCTTCAAGCTCCTCCTCTTCGTAATGGTGGATGGCTGGGCGCTCCTCGCTCGCGGACTGGCGCTGAGCTACGCGTGAAACTGAGTCGCCGTCGCAAAATGACTTGTCCAGTCTCGCCATGCCTCCGGGTGTGATCGTTGCTCGTTGGTCCCCCGTCGATGGCGGCGAAACCAGAGCGTCAGCGATACCC
>JAZDLZ010000721.1:0-3925 GCA_043801535.1 Pseudomonadota bacterium | reverse complement strand
AAGCTGGCTGTCCCGAGCTCATCACGCCAGAGCTCAAAACTACCCTCGTCGAGCACGCCGGAGGCAACCTACGCACCCTCATGCAGACAGCCAATGACCTGCTCCTCGTCGCCGCCCAGCGCGAGGCAAGTCAACTCGATTGAGTGGGTGCGCCCTTTTTGATGGCTGGGGTGCGATTCCCTTTCAAGGACTGCGATGGTCTGTCAGCCAAGCCATCAGAAATCTTGCTTCATCGACTCGGCCTTCTCTCGCATCCAATCGATTGCTTCTTGGTCGTAGTTGTCCGCGTTTTCGTTCATGAAGATTAGAGTCCTGCGGTAGTAGTCGGCGGCCTGCTTTCGATCGCCACGAGCATCGAAGACCATGGCGAGTCGCTCGAGACCATCGTGGACGTCGGGATAGTTGGCCAAAAGGTCGCGTGCCGCCCTTTCTGCTTCGTCGAGCTTGCCTTCGTGCACGAGGTGGACGACCCGGTTGGACGCTTCGTCGAGGCCATCGTCGTCGGAGACCATCCACGCACTCTCGGGCAACGCTCGTCCTGTGGCTGCTCGAGGTGTGTTCGCCGTGGTGGTGGCCGCGGTGGTCTCGTCCTTGGACAGGCAACAACGCTTGTACTTCTTGCCACTGCCGCATGGGCACTGGTCATTTCGTCGCGTGTTCTTCATCGTACGGGATTCCTTGGAGGTTTCTCTTGTACCTGACTTGTATTTCCAACGCGAAGCTGTACGACGTGCTCTTGGACATCGACCGTGATCTTGCCGCCATCACCCACGATGCGGACTGCCCCGACTGTGGGGGACGTCTGCATAGCGCTCGCTACCCACGCAAGCCTCGTGGCGCACTCGTGGCACTCGATAAGGAGGAGTACACACGAGGCGGAGCCGATCCTGAGCCAGCGACGGGAGAACCGGCCTTGATCGGCCAGGCGCGGACGAGTGCTTCCCGAGGCCGCCCCGTCGAAGGCTCCCAGCCTGGAAGGGCCCGGCAGCCTCGGGAGAGCAGGATCGCATCCGCCTCGGAGTACACATCCCGTTTCAGTTTTTGCTGCGCAGAACACGGATGCCGGCATCGGGCTACGCCACCCTCGGTTCGGTATCTAGGCCGCAGAGTTTACCTCGGTGCGGTGGTGGTCATCGTTGCGGCGATGCAGAACGGAAGCACTCCGTGGCGACTCAAGAAGCTGCGTGAGCTTTTTGGTGTCAGCGCGGAGACCGTCGCCAGGTGGCGTGTCTTCTGGCGCAAGACATTCGTAGCAAGCCGGTGCTGGCAGGCCGCACGCGGCCTTCTTCGTTCGCCTGTCGATGCCGCCAGCCTGCCGTTCTCGTTGCTCGAGCAGTTTGTCGGCGACGCTCAGGCTCGCCTTGTCGCGATGCTGCGTCTGCTCGCGCCACTCACGACAGAGTCGGCAGGTCACTTCATGCTCACCGATGGGCGGTTGTGACCCGCAGAGGTTGCCTTTTGACTGCTGTGGGAGCGTCAGCGTAGAACTCGCATTGGATTAATAGCGGCAACCATGCCGCAACAGGAGTGAATGCACAATGGCTGACGACCATGGCAATGGGCAAAGCTATGTTCAATGGATGCGATTGCATTTTGCGATCGTCCAAGAGCTTCTTGCTGCTTCGCCCACGCGGAAAGAGCTCATAGCAGCGCTCCAGGTACTGGCGCAGAGACGGTGGAAACAGAACGAGCTCATCATCCTTGAGATGGCCATCGAGAGATGGATCTTTCAGGAGAGGAATGAGGGCAAAGGCCCGAAGCCGATGCGAGTACATCGCCGACGTTTTTGCAGAGACGCCGGCCAGATGCCATCTCTGGAAGAGAGAATTATCCGGGCGCTCACCACGCAATACGGTCAGCACCGCACCTGGAATAACAAGCCCCACTACGACAACCAGGGACACCGTAGCCTGATCCGCAAGACATCCCTTTTGGCCACGGGAAGGAAGTAGTCGCATTGAATTAATCGCGGCAATGGATTGCCGCAATAGGAGTGACTGCAATGGCTGATGACCATAGCAATGGGGGGACCCATGTCCGCTGGGCACGACTGCGCTTTGCGATCGTTGGGTCGCTTCTTGCCGCTCCGCCTCCCCGGGGAGAGCTAAAGCCCGCGATCGAGGCGCTGACGAAGAAACGGTGGAGACATCCGATAACGAACGAGCTCGTCATCTATGGCTTCTCGACTATCGAAAGATGGTTCTACCTGGCGATGAACGAGGGCAAAGACCCAGTGGGTGTGCTTCGTCGGCGTATTCGAAAAGACGCTGGCCAGATGCCATCCCTCGTGGAAGGAATCATCCGAGCGCTCACCACGCAATACCACCAGCACCGGACTTGGAGCTATCAGCTCCACTACGACAACCTCCTCGTCCTCGCCGAGAAGCTTGAGCTCGGTCCCGTGCCGTCGTACACGACGGTCTGGCGTTACATGAAGGCTCATGGCCTCCACAAACGCAAACGCCTCGGACCTCGCAATAGTCCCGGTGCCGCACGTGCCGAGGAGCGTCTCGAAGAGCGCGAAGTACGTAGCTTCGAGGCCGCGTACGTCGGGAGCCTCTTCCACTCCGACTTCCATACCGGCTCACTGCGCGTGCTCACGTCCGCCGGCGAGTGGATGACGCCCGTTCTCCTTGCGGTCCTCGACGACCGGTCACGGCTGTGCTGCCATGCCCAGTGGTACCTCCGCGAGAACGGAGAAAATTATGTCCATGGCATCTGCCAAGCCTTCGAGAAGCGTGGCTTGCCACGCGCCTTCATGGAGGACAACGGCGATCCGATGATCGCTGCCGAGACCCAGCAAGGCTTCGTTCGGCTATCCATTACCGCCGAGCAAATCCTGCCATACAGCCCCTACCAAAACGCCAAGCAAGAGAACTTCTGGGCACAGGTCGAAGGACGACTCCTTGCGATGTGCGAGGGCGTGGCCGACCTTTCACTCGCACTGCTCAACAACGCGACACAGGCGTGGGTCGAGCGTGAGTACAACCGTAGCATTCACTCCGAGACCAACGAAGCGCCGCTTCGCCGCTTCCTCGACGAAAAGAACGTCCTGCGACCGAGTCTATCCTCGGACAAGCTCCGTGCCGCCTTCACCATGGAGATTGGCCGAACCCAGCGCCGCTCCGACGGCACCGTTACCGTAGACGGCGTCCGCTTTGAAGTCCCTTCGCGCTACCGTCACCTTGAGCGCCTACGGCTGCGCTATGCGCGCTGGGATTTGTCCAACGTCCTCCTCGCGGACCCTCGCACGGATGCCATCCTCTGCCACCTCTACCCGCTCGACAAGACTCGCAATGCCGACGGCCGCAGGCGTCTCGTTGCCCCAATCAGCCCGACACTCACGGCACCTCCACCTGCCCCGGGCATGGCGCCTCTCCTAGAGAAACTCATGGCCGAATATGCCGATACCGGCCTGCCCCCCGCCTATCTGCCCAAGGACGAACTGCCCCCGACCGACGACCAGGAGAGTGACCGATGAACACTGCCGACAAGAAAATACTCCAACTCTTTGGTCTGAAATGGAACCCGTTCGGCCGGAATATCCCAACTGAAGCGCTCTTCACTGCTGCCCGCCTCGAGAGTTTCATCTGGCGAGTAGAATCACTGGTCATCGACGGCGGTTTCGCCGCCATCATCGGCGACCCTGGCGTCGGCAAGTCTACCACGACGCGTATCCTGGCCGACCGTGTCGGAAAGATTCGTGACGTCGTCGTCGGTCAGATTACCCGCCCGCAGGCCAATATCGCTGACTTCTACCGTGAGCTCGGCGACGTCTTCGGCGTCCCACTCGCACCTCACAACCGCTGGGCCGGCGCCAAGTCGCTCCGAGCCACCTGGATTCATCACATCGAGGCATCTCTCTTTCGCCCGCTGCTAATCTTCGACGAGGCGCAGGAGGCAAATCCCGATGTGCTCTCCGAAC
>JAZDLZ010000266.1:0-6177 GCA_043801535.1 Pseudomonadota bacterium | reverse complement strand
TCCGCCGTCAGGATGAAAGCGCAGTGTTTTCGAGCACGAGCACGAGCACGAACTGTAAAGCAAGAGCCCCGAGAAATCCCCAAAACGGTGATAGTGACCACGAGCGCAGCGCGGCTTCGCCGCGCGGAGGGGGGGCCCCGTTGAGCTTTGCTCGACGGGGGGGACGGCGAGGGCTCGCAGCCGCCCTTAGATAGAGTCGCGGCGCTGCACCATGTTGGTGGTCGCCCGGGCGGTGACGCGCCGCGGTTCCCCTCCTCGGAGAGGAGGGGCGGAGGGGTGGTCTTGAGGCGCGCTAGCGCCGGATCAGGGAGAAAGCACGTCACCAGCCAAACGCTGCCAGACCGAATCATCCTTGTCTGGCAACGGATCAGCTCCGAGCGCAATCCCGACCCGCAAGAGCTGCGCCACCTGCCACGTCTCTCGGCGGAATCACACTGGACGGAGCGCCGCCGCCGCTGGTGGCAGCATCCTCCCTGGCAAGAACGCTCAATCGCTTGGCAAGGACAATCAGATCATCACCCGGGGCGTAGAAATCGCTGATCCGCCCTGCCTCGAGGTAGCGCGCGCGTGCATAGAAAGAACGAGCGGCGCCGTACGCCTCCATGAGCGAGGTCTCGACTCGTACCGTTACCGCACCACGACGGCCCAGCTCCTCCTCCATCGCCACGACCAACTTGGATCCCACTCCCTGACCTCTCGCCCGACGATGGGTTGCCAGCCAGTAGAGATCGTAGGTCGCTGTGGTCATCGGCGTGCGGCCATAGCAAACGTAGCCGATAACGCCCATGCCCTCCTCCTCCTCCGCCACCAGGGCTTCGTAGTCACCGTCGGGTTTGGCGATTGCAGAATCGACCAACTCCAACGCAACGGCAACCTCCTCGGCGGCGAAAGTCTCATCGCTCGTGAGGATTCCGGCGATACTGCCGCGGTCACGCGGCTCGAGCCTTCGAATCAGCATTCGCATGCCTTTCCCAAGCAATCTCGCAGATGCGCCTTATGAGGTGCGGGTACTCCATCCCCTCTGCCAAGGCAGCACGGGCAACGCCAGCCCCCGGACTGATGTCGCAGTTCGGGTTCACGTCGATGACAAAGGGAGTGCCATCCTCGGCAAGTCGAAAATCAACTCGTCCGTAGTCCTGCAAGTCCAGGGCGCGGAAGGCAGAAACAGCGCACCTCTCGATTGACAATCGGCAGCCTTCGGCCATGTCGCTGGCCAGGATCGGAACCGTGCCAGCGTACTCGGGCGAGCTCTGATCCCATTTGGCTGCGTACGACACGATGCGCGGATGGCCTTCCGGAAGCTGGGAAAAGTCGATTTCGTGAAACGGCAACACGGTCACCGGATCGTTGCCGAGAAGAGTAATGTTGAGCTCGCGCCCTTCGACATACCGCTCGATTAGAACGGGCTGTTGAACTTCGTCGAGTAGCTCCCGGACTCGCTTGACCAGAGAACGCCGGTCTTGCACGACGCTCTCGTTCTTGATTCCGACCGAGGCGTCCTCCTGGGAAGGCTTGACAAACAAGGGAAACGGCAGGTCGACATTGGCGGCATCCTGCGCCCGCTCGACCGTACACGAGGCCGGAGTCGGTACGCCACGCGCCCGAAGGATGTCCTTGGCCTTTGGCTTGTTCAGACACAGAGCCAGAGCCAGGGACCCGGAGCCAGTGAAAGGGACGCCCAGCATTTGCAGGACCGCCGGCATTACGACCTCGTTGACCGAACGCTGCGCGAGGCTCTCGGTCAAGTTGAACACCAGATCCGGCGCCGACTTCCTTATTCTCTCGAGGCAGGAGGTCAGGTCAGGTCCGCCGATACCGAGAATGTCGGGTTCGAATCCCGCCAGTCCCAGCGCATCCCGCACCTCGTGAGCGGCGCGCGCGACGTCGCTGCGATCGCGTCTGGCAACGCCGCGCGGCGGCGGCGACGGATCGAAATCACAGTTGTAGAGGACGAATACCTTGCGTGGAGAGCCATCTTCCTTCTGGGGGGGATTGTGGTTGGGCGGGTCTTTTTTCATCGCCAAGATGCTGGAGCTACTCTCCATCGTAGCGAGCCAGCATCTGTTCGCAAGACCAAACGGGCTTCCGCCCAAGGGCCTGGCAAATACGAAGGCCAAGCGTGCGTGCCAGCTCCTCGGGCGAAGGTGCCACTACAGAAAAAGACGGTGCTCGAGAACGACACCTGGAAGCACCGCCGGAGAGCTCGCGAGCGATCGAAGTGACGCGAGCTCCGTGCAATCCGCATGGCACGATGCAGCGAAAGTTCTCGAGTGGTTCGTCGGTGACGTTCAGCGCGAAGCCGTGAATCGCAACCTCGTGGCTCACATGGATGCCACACGCTCCGATCTTCTCCTCCCCAACCCATATCCCTGCGGGCTCGCGCTTCCATTCGGCAGCAATCCCTCGCTCGCCGAGCTCGCCCACAATCGCCCCGCCAACAGCGTCCAGAAAGGCTGCAACGCCACGAGCGATGCGCACAACTGGATAGATGACTAGCTGTCCAGGACCATGATAGGTGATCCCGCCGCCGCGATTCGTCGAGCACTGCTCGATGCCGCGGCGTCCCAGCTCCTCGGCAGGCACGATCAGGTGGAGAGCACTGGCACGGCGACCAAGAGTGATGACCGGTTGGTGCTCCAACAACAGAAGACGCTCGCAACCATCGCAACCATCGTCACCATCGTCACCGTCGAGGATACGCCGTCGCAGCGACTCCTGGAGATCGAAGACAGTCTGGTAGCCGACCCGCCCCAGCCAAACGCACCGCAACGGTTTCTTCTCAGCACCGTCCTGGCAATCGGAGGTCATGCTCCCTCGAGCTCCTCGAAGAAATCGGAATCTACATAGCCTAGCGGCAGGGCGGCCGGCATAACGCCGATACCAACGCGCATGAGCTCGGTCGCCAGCGAATCGCCAGCCAGGATCGCCACTCCTCGATCGCTCGCTACTCGGTTTGACGTTGGCAGAGACGAAGGCAGTGCCGCGCCGACGACAATCAGGCCATCGTCAGCCTTCGCCCTGCGCATCTCGACGTTGAGGTCTCCGAGGCGTCTACGCTCGATCTCGATCTGACCAGGCACCACCATCACCACCGTTTGTCGGGTCAAAGATCCCGCCGGCATCAGGGCGCTCAGATAGGAAAACTCGTTGGTCCGCCTTCGCCGCTCGATTGTTCGAGCTCCGACCCGTTCGAGATAGATGTGTACCAGCATCTCGAACGCCGTGAGCGACAGCCGTACCAGCCGCCGCTGAATCGCCAGCTTCGTTTGTTCGCCCAGAGCGACAGCGCTTTCGGCAAGCACCTGCTCTGCGACAACCAGCTCTCGCTCGAGACGATTTCCGGAAAGGGTGAACAGGCCGCCTCCGTGGTGACGTACTCGTGGTCGCAGGCCGGCGCGCACCCGGGCGGCCACGTCGTCGAGCAGCGCCAGCTGAATCGATCGGCGCACGATCTCGGTGTCGCCGCTCGCGAGCTTTCTCTTCAGCGCCATCGCGGCGAGCTGGCGAGCGTGAATCGGCCGCGGATCGGCAAGCGAAGACAGGAGCTTCACTGCAACGTCGGCCAACCCCGACCAAGGTGCCTCCTCGTGAAAGGGCACGGCCTCTCCGGGCCGTTCAGTCGCAACGGGAGACGGTTGGATCGCCCCCCCCTCCAACGGCGCAGCGACACGAGACCGCCCATTCCGCCGGGGTCCTGCTTTGCTGCTCGTACCCGCGCCCGTACCCGCGCTCGACAACCCAGTGGTCTTGTCTGGGTCGGCGGCGCCAGCGTTGGGATGAAAAGGCGTAGAGCCGATCTGACCGATTCCAGCGACAGACTGCCCCCCCGCCAGGGTCCCGGCAGAGTCGCCTGGCCCCGTTCGTGGTTGACGCCCGGCAGTCGAGAGCTCCTCTCTGTTATCTATTCTGGTGCTGTTGGCTGTCGACTGAAGGCTGTTGGCGGCCGAGGGCTTTGTCCGAGGCCCTGGCCCCCCCGCTGCCGCCTCACGGGCGGCGGTTCCCGTTGTCGTAGCGTGCTTGGCGCGACGCTGGCGCTCGCGGGCCTGTTCTCTCGCTCTCCGCCGTTGATCTCGCCGATCGCGTCCTCGGTCTCCTCGTATCTCCTCGAGCATAGGGCGATCCTCGTCGGCCGTCCGTTCGTCGACAATCTCCCTATCGACCGGAGCGAGCGCTGCCCGACCGTTCATTTCGTCGGCATACTGAATGGCGAGGGCCTCGATGCTATCGTCTGCCGCCTCGTCGATCGATCCAGTCTGTTCCGATCTTGTCTGTTCGAGGGTCAGGGTCCCGGCAAAGTCGCCTGGCCCCGTTCGTGGTTGACGCCCGGCAGTCGAGAGCTCCTCTCTGTCATCTTTTCTGGTGCTGTTGACGGCCGACTGAAGGCTGTTGACGGCCGAGGACTCTGTCCGAGTCCCTGCCCCGTCCCGATTCCGACTTTCGATCCCGAGACGGCCGAAGCCCACCGTCTCCGGTGGCCGTCTTGCGGTCGCTGATGGGAGGGACTCCGATTCTCTCTCCTGGCCAGGAGTCCCCCCTTCCTGTTCGTTGGTTGCTCCACTGGCAGCGCCAGCTGCCGTCGCCACCGCAGCACCTCGTCCGCGGCCTCTTCTTCTTCGCCGCCGCCGCGACGGCTGCTCTGCCGCTTGGACAGTCTGCTGAGCCGGCGTTTCTTGCACGCTCGTAGGAGTCCTTCCGCCATTGCCCTGGTGGAGATCTTCGCCAGCCGGCTCGCGCAATCCGAATATGCCAGGCCGTACCCGGGCGATTCGGGAAGTGTCCTTCTTCGCCTCTTGCGCCAGCTTGGCTTACATCAAGGACTCGGGCGCCCTGCCAACATGGTCGAGCATGTTCATGCGGATGGCGCGCTCTGCCAACTCTTTGAAATGTAGCGGCCGTCCAGCTTGCCGCAATAGCTCGATAGCCGCTTCCAAGAATGTCATGGCCTACCAACCTCGTGTTTTCTTTCCCGCAACAGTCCAACAACTTTATCACGTCCGTCACAACCAGGATGCCCGCTCAACGTCGGAAAAGCATCTATCCCGAGCTAGCTAAGGAGCCGTACCCAGCTCGCCGCTTTCTCCTCGGTCTCCTCGAGCTCGCGCAGCGGCTGCGAATCGGCGACAATCCCGCCGCCCACCTGGAGAAACAAGGAACCTCCGACAACCACCGCCGTTCTGATGGTGATCGCCAAGTCTACTGCACCGCCAACGCCCAAATAGCCAATCGCACCAGTGTAGACCTTGCGCCGTACTGGCTCGAGCTCATCGATAATCTCCATTGCTCGCACTTTCGGCGCTCCAGTAATCGATCCTCCTGGAAACGTCGCCGCCAGCAGCTCGGCGGCCGATGTTCCGTCGCGCACCTGGCAGGATACCGTCGAAACCAAGTGGTGCACGGCCGGCAAGCTCACTACCCTGGCGAATGATTCCACCGCTACGCTGCCAGGACGCGCGATTCTCCCCAGATCGTTGCGCTCCAGGTCGACAATCATGAGGTGCTCGGCGAGCTCCTTTTCGTCGCGGACAAGCTCTGTCACCAGCGCCGAGTCGCTCTCCGGATTTCTGCCCCGTGCCCGCGTACCCTTGATCGGCCTGGTCTCGACACGCTCAGAATACGCTGGGCGACGGAGGAACAGCTCGGGTGAATTAGAAATGACGACCAGATCGTCACACTCCAACACCGCTCCGAAAGGTGCTGGCGCCCCGTTGGCCAGGCGCTGGTAGAGCGGGAGCGGATCCCCGGTCGCGAGCACGTTCGCCCGAAGCCGGCGGGCAAGGTTCACTTGATAGACGTCGCCCGCCTCGATGTAGTCACGGATCGCCGCCACCGAATCCAGATAGCCAGCGACCGGATGCTCGCCTGCCAATGGTCCGACCACCAAGGGTGCTACTGCGCTGCGCGGTTGTCGCCGACACAGAGCGGCATGCAGTCGCCGCATTGCTTTCTCGTCGCAGCCAAGCACCGCACCTTGCCCGGAAAGGCGATCGAACCGCCAGACTGCCGGGTAGCGGCCGAACCACAGATCGGGAATGGGAAGGTCATCGGCCGCCTTCGACGGCAAGCGCTCTATCGCTCGCCCGAGATCGTAGCCAAGGAAGCCAACGGCGACCGGGATGGGATCGAGCCCAGAGCCGTCAATCGACGAACAACGGTCGAGGGAGGACCTCGAGCCAGGGC
>JAZDLZ010000261.1:0-3881 GCA_043801535.1 Pseudomonadota bacterium | reverse complement strand
ATTCATTGGAGTGCCATGTCACCGTCGCGCCGCCGATTGCTGCGGCGAGAATAGCACCTCGAAAGAGGAATGGAACAAGGAACTAGGGACTAGGAACAAGGGACCGGGAACAGCACGACCAACGGCTTTTGTTCACACCCGTTTTGTCCCTGTCCTGGCTCCCTGTCTCCCTGGCTCCTCAGCTCTTGACTCGACAGGGTGGGGTGAGCATACACTGCTGCCGCGCGAGAAAAGGGGCAGTAGCTCAGCTGGATAGAGCACCGGCCTTCTAAGCCGGTGGCCGGGGGTTCGAGTCCCTCCTGCCTCACCAGATCGCCCGGATTGTCATCGCGGGCGCGCGATTCGATTCGAGCGGGAAGCACAAAAAGGTTGGCATTGCGCCCGCGAAGAAGGTAGATTCTCCACCCGTTTCTGGTGGGCGTAGCTCAATTGGCAGAGCACCAGGTTGTGGCCCTGGGGGCTGTGGGTTCGATTCCCATCGCTCACCCTCAATTCGGAGTGACTAGATAGGCCCGCAAGTCGGCGAGCTCACGATCGAAGCCGCCGGAGAGAATCGGGAAGCGACACCAGGTTTTGGGATCGAGGTTCTCGTCGTCCAGATGGAAAGAGGGTGCGTACCGCTCCCGTTTCCATTGGTTGCGGCACCAAAGCCTGAAGAAACGCTCGACCCAGGTGCCGAGCAGATGGCTAGCGATCGCCGGAAATGCCGATCGCATTCGCCGGTACACCTCGACTGGCACCTGGCGGTCGCGAATGGCAGCGCGCTCGATTGCATCGAGAACGTCATAGGGCATCAGGTCGGTTTCGTCGGCCTGTTTGTACTGGGGCGGGCGCAGCTCGGCGGTCGGGATTTGCCTGGTTACCGTCGACAGAGCGGGAATCGACCCGATTTCGGCCGGGCCGTGCTCCTCGAGCCACCGGATGTAGTTTCTTAGAAATGCCTTGTCAATGCCAGCAATCGGGCTCAGTCCTCCACAGGTATCGCCGTCCATGGTTGCGTAGCCGACTGCTGCCTCCGAACGATTGCTGGTCGCCAAGAGGAGGGCGTTGCGGAGATTCGCCAGCATCCAGATCCCCGGAGCACGGACGCGGGCCTGGATGTTCTGTAGAGCCAGGTCGTCGGTTGCCCATTCGAGCGGGCGACCCACCGCTGTCGAGACCATCTCCGTATAGCTGGCGACCAGCTGGTCGACGTCGAATTCCAGATACTCGGCGCCAATAGCTTGGGCAACCGTCCGAGCTGCATTGCGGGTGACTGCTGAGCTGTTGCTGGTTGCCTGGTATACACATGAGAGGAGCCCCGCGACGATTTCGCGTACGCTGCGAGCATCTCTGATTCGTTCGACATGGCCAAGCTTGTCGAGAAGGGACTGCAGGCCTAGCTCCGACGCCGCGAGCTCGACCATCAGCGCCGAGATAGTGGCCACGACCGACGAGTCGCAGCCACCGCTCAGCGATACCACCAATCCAGCGGACCGACTCTTGCGCAAGTAGTCGAACAGGCCTAGCGCGACTGCGCGGGTGAATTCCTCTTCCTTGAGATGGGTGCTCGCTTCCCATGACCATGACCGTGCGCCGCTCGGTTCGCGCCTGGTTGGCGCCGGCGGCTCCAGCGCCGGGTAGTCAAAGCCGACACGAACGCAGTCGTCGCCGTTACCGGCGAAATCTGGCTGGAAGCTCGCGGTCCGGGCTTGGCAGAGACGAGTTGCATCGACGTCGACGACAGCGGTGGTGAGCTGGTAGTCGGCGAAGGAGAACCGGGGACCGCGGGCAACGATCCCGCCGCCCGAGGCGATCAACGCACCGCCATCGTAGATGATACGACCGGCTTCGTTGCCCAGTAGGTTCGCGTACAGGTAGCTCACGCCAAATGCACGCGAGCCTTCGATCACGAGGCGCTCGCGGATGGCGTGCTTGCCGAAAGCGAAGTGACTGGCGCTGGGATTCATGATGATGTCAACGCCGCGCGATGCCAGGTCGGCGCCTGGTCTCCTGGCCACCCAGGCGTCTTCGCAGATCTCGAAGCCAATGGTGACACCACCGACGGCGAAGCGAAGCTCACCGATCGGCAACGACTCGCCGCCAATCTCGATCGACGCGTGCCTGCCGCTCGGCCACTCCTTGAACCAGCGAGGCTCGTAGTGGATTCCGTCTCCGGCGAGATGCTGCTTGGCAACGAAGCCGAGAACGCGGCCGCCTGCAACGAGGCAGGCGGTGTTGAGCACCGCATGGCGATAGAAGAGCGGCAGACCAACGGATACGACCATACCTTCCGTCGCAGGAAGGATCTCCTGGAGTGCTCGCAACGCTTCTTCGTGCAGCCCTCGCGAAAGGAAGGCGTCCTCGCAGCCATAGCCAGTGAGACACAGCTCCGGCAGACACAGGATGCTCACGCCGCGTTCGCGGGCCTCCTTCAGGCAGGCGACGATGTTGGCCGTGTTCCTCTGCCAGTCGAGCGGCGTCTGGTTGAGCACTGCTGCCCCGACTCGAACGAGCTTCATGCGGACTCCACCTTTCTCGCCTCGAGAACCAATCCGACCTCGGCGCGGCGAACGATCCTCTGTACCGCGAGCGTGAGCGTGGGGCTTGGACTCTTCTTCTGGGAGAAGTCGGCGCCCGAGAACGCCATCCACACCGACTGGGGCACGAACCGTCCCTGTTGATCGGCGGCGCTGCGAGCGATGTCCATCTGTTCCTGGAAGCGTGAATCGCGATGCGTCCAGGGGAAACGGGACAAGACGTCCAGCACGTGCAAGATGTCGTACCAGATGAAAGGATACTTGAGCTTGCGGTAGTCGGTGCCGATGCCGAACATTCGGTACTTGACCGATCCTTGATGCTCCCAGTGGCCAAGGAGCATTTCGGTGCCAGCATGGCAGGCCCGACTGTCACGGTGGGCGGGCGAGAGCGCGAGCGCCCGCAACGCCAGGAGCGTGGCGTATGGGCATGGATCGTCCTTGCGGCCAGGACCGCGTACCTTTGGGAAAGAGGAGACGCAGCGCCAGCCATCGTCGGTGGCACAGCTTTCGATGTGCGCGAGCGCCGCGTCGAGTGGCTTGCTCTTGGTTACGCCAAGGGCTAGCAGGGAGTGGGCGAGCACTGGTGCATCGCAGATCATCCAGCACCACTGATCGATGCCGTCTCCGCCAAACACAGTGGGCAGCATCGCCCAGCACTGGAAGGCGCCACACTCGTGCTGATTGGCCATCACCCTTTTCGCCACTGCGCGTGCTCCGCGGTCGGGCAGCCGGATCCCGAGATCGGCCAACAGCGCCAGGTGATGGAGAGGGTGCTTGGCATTGTTGTGTCGAGTGAGCGTGTTGCCGCCTGGCCAGCTCTGGCAACTCTCCAATAGCCACTGGATGAATGGGTGTCTGGCGGTGGCACGGCGAGCGCGTTGGACGTCCGGATCGTCGTCGGGCCGACCAGCGAGCTCGCGCATGGCCTGTAGCCGCACCCACGGTTCGTCAGCCGTCAACAACCAGTCGACAACCTGCTGGTCAATCGCGCTCATCGGGATCCCTTTCTGCCATGACGTGCGCCAGAAAGTCGGCCAACGTCCGGCCCTGCTCTTGCTCGAAATGCTCGTCGAGCACATCGACCTTCTGCATGCGATCCAACCGGAAGCTGCGGAACGCCTGGCGCAATTCGCAGAAACCAGAAAGAAGCCAGAGCGGCGCAAAGAAGGCAAGACAGAGCGGTCGCACAGTGCGTTCCGAGACGGTACCGTCGCCGCGTTCGTAGACGAGTCGGACTCGGCGACGGTCGCGGACAGCGGGTCGAAGCAGCGCCAGTCGCTCTGTCACTGCCGGCATTGCGGTAACACCGGGGACGAACAGGGCAGTCGAGGCGAAGTCTGCCCGTAGACGTTCTGGCAGCAC
>JAZDLZ010000241.1:0-5798 GCA_043801535.1 Pseudomonadota bacterium | reverse complement strand
GGGACTTTCATGAACTCAAGCTCCCGGGGCGATCTCTATCCGATAGGAGTAACCCTGCTCGGTGAGGAACAGCTGCCGGTGGTGGGCGAAATCCTCCTCCCTCGTATCGCGAGAGACCAGCGAGAAGAAGCGGGCCGTTCGACCGTCGGTCTTCGGGCGAAGGATGCGACCGAGCCGCTGTGCCTCCTCCTGGCGCGACCCGAACATGCCCGACACCTGGATGAGCACGTCGGCATCCGGCAGGTCGATCGCGAAATTCCCGACTTTGGACAGAACCAGATGGCGCACCTCGCCGCGGCGGAACCGGTCGTACCACTGCTCGCGCTCGACCTGCGGTGTCTTGCCGGTCACGAGTGGGGCCGAGACCTCGCGAGCGAGTCCCTCGAGCTGGGTGATGAACTCGCCGATGATGAGCACGCGGCTCCCTGGGCAGCGGTCCAGGATGGCGCGGACCATGGCGGTCTTCTCCGGATTCTCGGCAGCGACCCGGAACTGGGCGCGACGCTCGGCAAGCGCGTACTCCAGGCGTCGTGGCTCGGACATCGGGACGCGCACCTCGGTGCATTCGGCGGCGGCGATCCAGGCACGCTGCTCCAGGTCCCGCCATGGCACGTCGTAGCGTTTCGGACCGATGAGCGCGAATACGTCCCCCTCACGCCCATCCTCTCGCACCAGGGTCGCAGTCAGCCCAAGGCGACGCCGCGCTTGGAGCTCGGCAGTCACGCGGAACACTGGCGCCGGGAGTAAATGAACCTCATCGTAGATGATGAGCCCCCACTGGCGGGCCTGGAAAAGAGACAGGTGGGGGAACTCACCATCGCAGCTCGGCCGCCAGGTGAGCACCTGGTAAGTCGAGAGCGTCACCGGTCCGGTCGCCTTGGACTCGCCGGTGTACTCGGCGATCGCATCCTCGCCAAGGGTCGTCTTGTCGAGCAACTCCCTGCGCCATTGCTTCACCGAAGTGAGGCTGGTAGTGAGCACGAGCGTCGTCTGTCCAACCGCTGCCATGGCAGCCATGCCGACGATCGTCTTGCCCGCGCCGCACGGCAATACGATCACCCCACTGCCACCGCGCTCGGACCCGGCGAGGTAGAAGGCGCTCGCCGCTTCGTGCTGGTAGTCACGAACATTGAACGCCGCCCCCGAGAGGCTGCGATCGCGCAGGGCAATCTCCAGCGCGTCGCCCGACACGTAGCCAGCCAAGTCCTCGGCGGGGAATCCAACCTCGACGAGCGCCTGCTTGAGGACGCCTCGCAGCGCGGCGGCAACGCGGAAGCTCGTCGCGCCAGCTCGGTCGGCAAGAAAGGGCGCCGTCGCCCGGTCCCGTGCCAGCCGCTCTGCCGTGGTTCGATCCAGGCAGGTGCAGATCAGCGCGTCGCCGTCCCTGGTGAGCACGACTCGTCCGTAGCGTGCGGCGAGCTCGCCCACCTCGGTAAGGACATTATCCGGGACCGGGTACTTGGCGTGCTCACACAACGAGGCGATCATCTGGGCACTCGAAAGACCCGCAGATCGTGCATTCCAGATGGAAAGCGGAGTCAGTCGATAGGTGTGCACATGCTCGGGGCTCTTGACCAGCTCGGCGAAGGGCGCAAGCGCCGCGCGTCCGGCTTCGGCCCGAGGAGAGTGAACCTCCAACAACACCGTGCTGTCGCTCTGGACGATGAGTGCATTTTCCGGAACGAAGGCCATGCGCTATGCTCCATCCTCTGGCAGGCTACATTTTCCACACGACGGTGCCGAATACTACACGAAATCGCCCGGCCCGGGTGTGATTCATCAACTGGCTGCTCAGGCGAATCAGCGAAGGGTGCAGCTCCTCCGTATCCGCCGAGAATCATGCGGCTTTCTCATAGATATCGTTGTCCAATTTGAAGGCCTTCACCGTCGGCAATTCGAGTCTGCCACCGTTTTAGGGGCTGACTCGGTGCCGCACGGATCTGTGCTAGAGTCCTTTCCATGCGAGTACGCAAGGGCGTCATTCCGGCGGCAGGGCTTGGTACCCGTTTCCTGCCTGCCACCAAGGCGATTCCCAAGGAAATGCTGCCGATCGTCGATGTCCCGACGATTCAGTTGGTTGTCGAGGAGGCGGTTCAGGCGGGAATCGAGGAGATTGTACTGATCAACGGGCGAGGCAAGTCGGCGATCGAAGACCATTTCGACATCGCCTACGAGCTCGAGGACACGTTGAAGCGCCGAGGCAAGAACGAGCAAGCAGAGTCGCTGGCGCGCATCTCCAGAATGGTGCGGCTCGTGTCGATCCGTCAGAAGGAGCCGCTCGGGCTTGGGCACGCGGTGTTGTGCGCCCGCGATGCCATCGGTGACGAGCCGTTTGCGGTGCTGCTCGGCGACGATTTGTACGATGCGCCAACGCCGGCGATCGGCCAGCTCATCTCGGTGTACGAGGAGACCGGCCACGGTGCTGTCGCGGTCATGGAGGTCGAGCCTGGACAGGAACACCTCTATGGCGTCGTTGCTGGTGAACCGATCGGCGTAGGCCGCTGGCGAGTGTCGAGCATGGTCGAGAAACCCGCCCCAGGAACGGCGCCAAGTCGCATGGCGATTGTCGGGCGGTACGTGCTTCCTCCGTCGATCTGGCCGATCCTCGCCGAGACCAAGCCCGGAAAAGGCAACGAGATTCAGCTCACCGATGCTCTTCTCGGTCTCGCCAAGAACCATGGGCTAGTTGCCACCGTGCTTTCGGGAGAGCGCCACGATGCTGGCGACCGGTTGGGCTATCTTCGGGCGAACCTGGCGTATGCGTTGCGCCGGCCAAGTCTGCGCGAGCAAGTGGGACGGTTGTGCGAGGAGATGGCAGCCCGAGCGAAGGCGATGCGAGACTAGGCACCTTCACGTGGATTCGGTATCCGAGATGGGTCGGCGGGATGAGGATAGTAGGCCGAGCTCGTTGCTGTGGCTGCGCTCGTGCGCGGCCGGAAGAACGACGACCTGCGTGAATGGGTGCGGTGCGTGCTCGTGGTGAGCACAACAGGAGGGGAGAGTGGAGATCTCGTCGAGGTTGCGGTCCAGCTGCCGGTGCGCGGCCTGCTAACCTATCTGGTGCCGGCAGGGCTGCGATCGAGAATAGGAGTAGGACAGCGCGTTCTGGTTCCCGTCGGGGGAAGGAAGGTCACTGGAGTGGTGGTCGGAATGGCGGCGGGCAGACCACCGGTCGAGGACGTTCGTCCTCTTGACGATGTTCTGGACACCAGTCCGGCGCTGGATCGCGAGTTGGTCGACCTCTGTCTTTGGGTTGCCGACTACTACGAGGCTCCGCCGGGCGAGGTGATTCGGGCGGCTCTGCCAGCTGGAACGGGTGTCGAAAGCAAGCTCGAGCCGTCGCTGACAGCCAAGGGCCGGGCGCTTCTCGGTGGCTGCGCCGAGCATGCGTTGCCGGCTGGGAGCATCGATCTGCTGAGCACGGTTGCGTCCGGTCGCCGGGTCTCGTCGAAGTCACTGGCCTTGCTATGCGAGCAGGGGTTCGTCGACCTGGCCGAGGTGCGAACCGCTCCGCGCACGAGAGCACGGATGGCGGAGGTCGTGCAACTCGGCCGGGCGCCTTCCCAGGAGGAGCAGCAGCAGAGCTTGAGAAAGTCAGCAGCGCGGCGCGCGCAAGTGCTGGAGGCAGTGGCGGGGGCTGGTGGCGCGCTGGATCTCGCAGTACTGGCCAAGGAAATCAAGGGATCCCGGCCAGTGGTCAAGCAATTGGTCGAGCAAGGACTGCTCGTGCGAACGCAGCGTGAAGTTGCGCGCGATCCCTGGAGCGACACTACCATCGTCAGATCCGAGCCGCCGACCCCCACGCAGGCGCAGGCCAATGCAATCGCCCTGCTCGTTGCAGCGGCGGCAGCACGGAAGTACCAGTCGTTTCTCGTCCACGGAGTAACCGGCTCGGGGAAGACGGAGGTGTACTTGCGAGCGATTGCCGAGGTTCTGGCGGCAGGCGGCGGAGCCCTGGTGTTGGTCCCCGAGATCGCCCTCACGCCCCAGCTCGCGTCGCGCTTTCGATCCCGATTTGGCGATCAGGTGGCCGTTCTCCACAGCGGGCTGTCCGGTGGACAGCGGTTCGATCAGTGGCGACGTCTGCGCGGCGGCGGCGACGCGCGCATCGCGCTCGGTGCTCGCTCGGCGGTATTCGCTCCGGTACCTAGCCTCGGCATCATCGTCGTCGACGAGGAGCACGATCCGTCGTTCAAGCAGGAAGAGGGCGTTCGCTACCATGCCCGCGACGTTGCCCTGGTCAGAGCCAAGCGGGCGGGAGTACCGTGTGTCCTCGGCTCGGCAACTCCGTCTCTCGAAGCCTACGCTCGAGCAAGGGAAGGGAAGCATCAGCTCATCGAGCTTCTGAGCAGGCCAACACCGCAGCCGTTGCCAGAGGTGCAGATCGTCGACATGCGCTGCTATCGGCCGGCAGCAGAGTCACTGGTCACTGCGCCGCTTGCCGCGGCAATCAAGGAGACGCTCGGCAAGGAGGAGCAGGTAATCCTGTTCTTGAATCGGCGCGGTTTTGCCACCTTTGTGCTCTGCGTTGGCTGTGGACATGCCTTCCGTTGCTGCCACTGCTCGGTTTCTCTCACCTATCATCAAGCTGCGGATCGACTGCGCTGCCACTACTGCGGTCATTCCGAGCGAGTGCCAGACGAGTGCCCGAAGTGTCGCGGCAGCGGAACCATCAAGCGGCTGGGGCTCGGCACCGAGCGCATCGAGCAGGCACTTCTGGAGCACTATCCGCAGGCTCGCATTCGGCGGCTGGACCGTGACACCGCCTCGGGACACGGCGTCCGCGATATCCTCGAACAGGTCGCCGCCAGGCAGGTCGACATCTTGATCGGCACCCAGATGGTAACCAAAGGTCATGACTTCCCCGGAGTGACCCTGGTCGGAGTCCTGCTCGCTGATACTGGGCTATCGTTGCCAGACTTCCGTGCCGCCGAGCGGACGTTCCAACTTCTCACCCAGGTCGCTGGGCGGGCCGGGCGCGGTGACAGGCCCGGAAGAGTGATCATTCAAACCCACATGCCAGACCACGTGGCAATTCGTTGCGCGAGCAACCACGACTATCTCGGCTTCTTCGACTCCGAGGTCGCCGTTCGTGCCGAGCTTGGCTACCCGCCGAGCGGTAGTCTGATCGCGGTCCGGATTGAAGGGCAGAAGGACGAGTTGGTACGCGAGGTAGCGCTCCGACTCGGCAGCACTGGCGCCAGCTTGCTCGCCGCAGCGAATCCCGGTCCGGTAGCGGCAGCGGTAGCGGCGGCTGCTGCAGATGGGACCGTCACCATTCTCGGTCCCGTCGAGGCACCGCTGCGGCGCCTCAAAGGACAGACTCGCTGGCGGCTCTGGCTGAAAAGCGACAGCCGTTCCACCATACGCACCCTTGCCCGGCGAATGGTCGCCGATCTCGGACGCCTTCTGGCCGGAGTGCGAGTGACCCTGGACGTAGATCCGGTGGCAGCGTTGTGAGCTACCAGTGTTCTTACCGTTTTGACCGTTTTCGAGATACTGGCTTACTGGGTGAGCTTGGAGTACGATGACCACCTGTGTCTGACCCGACGGTCCTCGTGGTCGCGAGCTCTCCTGAAGCCGCGTTGATAGTCGAACGCCTGGCATGTGGGAACCTTCGTTGTCTTGCGGTGAGCGACAGTGCCGAGGAAATGCTCGCTGCCTGGCAACAGCTGCAGCCCGACGTGATAGTGCTGGCGGCGCGTCTCGAGAAGAGCGATCCGCTGGAGTTTGCTCGGGCGCTTCGCGGCAGCGACAAGACGCCACCTGCCTTGGTGTTGATCGGGGATGAGCGGGGA
>JAZDLZ010000230.1:0-6839 GCA_043801535.1 Pseudomonadota bacterium | reverse complement strand
GACGAAGGAGAGCTGGCGCGGCAGCTTCGCGCGCGGCCGGAGCTGTTGGGAGTGATGCTTCACGACCTGGCCGCGCGGCAGAGGTGCAAGGTTCTGCTGTTCGTGGACCAACTCGAAGAAACGTACACGATGGTTGCGGATCCGGCGGTGCGGGATGCCTTCGTCCGTGCCCTCTGTGGCGTGGCCGACCATCCGTCGAGCCCAGTGCGGGCGGTGTTCACTGTCCGTGACGATTTTCTCGGGCGTCTTGGGGGAGGTCCAGAAGTGACGGCGGCGTTGGCGCGGGTTTTCGTGCTTCGGCGGCCAAGCAAGGAAGGGCTTGAGGAAGTGTTGACGCGCCCGCTGGCCTCGGTTGGCTATGCCTTCGACGATCCTCTGCTGGCGAGTGAGATGGTGGAGTCGGTAATCATGGCCGGGGACCATCGAGCTTTGCCCGAAGGAGGGCTGGCGGCGGGGTCGACCCCCGATGGGGGGGCGGCGAGGGCGCGCAGCCGTCCCTTGGTAGGCGAGCCGTCGTGTCTGCCGCTGCTGCAGTTCGCCGGCCAAATGCTGTGGGAGCGGCGCGACAAGAACAGGAGACTGCTGTTGCGCGCCGCTTTTGAGGCCATGGGTGGGGTAGCGGGTTCGCTTGCCGAGCATGCCGACGGAGTGCTGGCAGGCATGACGCCGCCGCAAGTAGAGCTTGCACGGCAGCTCTTGCTGCGGCTCGTGACCTCGGCCGGCACCCGCAAGATCATGTCAGTGGCAGCGGCGGTGGCTGGTCTCGGGTCTGGTGTCGAGGAGGTGCTCGACCGGCTGATCAAGGCGCGTCTGCTCACTGTGCGTCGGTCAGCCGATGCTGGACGGCGGCAACTTGGAGAAGACAAGGGTAGTAGCAGCGGCGAGGCAGTATTGGAGGTGGTGCACGAGTCTCTACTGAGCACCTGGCGGCGTTTGGCGCGGTGGATCGAGGAGAGCCACGATGAGCTGGCGCTCCTCGCCGAGATCGGGCAGGCAGCCGATCTGTGGGAAAAGCGCGGCAGGCGGGACGACGAAGTATGGCAGGGCGACGCGCTGGCCGATGCCAGGCGCAAGCTTGCCCGTCTCTCGACCAGTATTCCGGAGCAGGTCGCCCAGTTTCTCCGGGCTGGACTCTGCAAAGAACAAAGGCAACGCCGGCGTAGACGGCTGTTCCTCGCTGGGACGATGGCGGTTCTGGTGGCAGTCGCAGTCGTGTCGGTGCTGCGCGAGCGCTACGCCCAGAGTCAGAAGAAGCTGGCCGAGAGGGAGCGTGCCGAGGCCCAAATGCAGCGCGCACGCGCCAAGGAAGGCGAAGCCGAAGCCCAACGCGAAGGTGCCAGCGCCGCCCTGAGCCGCGGCCATCTGGTAGAAGCGCGTGCTCGGCTGCGCGGCTCGCTCGAGACGCAGGACTCCCTCCTTGGCCGTGCGCTCTGGTGGAGGATCCACCGTGATCCTTTGGAGTGGACAGTCAACCTTGGCGGTATCCTCTATGACACCGCCTTTTCACCCGATGGTCGCAGCATCGCGGCTGCCAGCCATGACAGGTTGGTATTCATCATCGACGTCGATACGACCGAGATCCGACCGTTGCGGGGCGAAAACGTTACAGTAATGGCTGTTGCCTATTCTCCGCATGGACGCTATCTGGCCAGCGGCTACCTCGACGGCAAGATGAGCATCTGGGATCTGGATACCGGCAAATCGAGGGTGATTGGCGGTCACAATGATCTCGTTGCCAGGATTGCCTTCAGCCCCGACGGCACGCTGCTGGCGTCGGCCAGCATCGATCGGACGGTGTGCATCTGGACGGTTCCCGCTGGCAATCTCGAGCGAGTGTTGCAGATGGCGGGTGTGGTTGTCACGGTGGCCTTCAGTCCCGACAGTAAACTGGTGGCAGTCGGCGGCCAGGACAAGAAAGTAAGACTGCTAGAGGTGAGCTCTGGCAGGGAGCGCCTGCTAATCGCTGGCCATTCCGCGGCTGTCCTCGATGTGGCCTTCAGCCCCGACGGCACGCTGCTGGCGTCGGCCAGCACTGATTCTTCGATTCGCCTCTGGCGCACTGATTCCGGCGAGCTGCTTGGAAACTGGACCGGGCACACCGGTGCGGTGCGGGTCTTGTCTTTTTCTCCCGACGGCATGCTGCTGGCGTCGGCCAGCGAGGACAAGAGCATTCGCGTCTGGAGTGTCGCGGATGGCACGACTGTCCGCACTCTTGTCGGCCACAATGGTAGGGTCAAGGGGGTTGCCTTCAGCCCAGACGGCGTTCGCGTCGCCTCCGCAAGCTACGATCGGACAGTGAGATTGTGGCGGATTGGGAGCACGTCCCACGCCCCCCACGCCCCCCATGTCGATGGTCCGGACATCGCATCGGTCAACCTTGGGCAGGGACACGGCTCGGCTTCGTGGGGTCTCGGCTTCAGTCCCGACGGGAAGTCGATCGTTTCGTCGGGACTCGACGAGACCCTTCGGCTCTGGGATGTGGCGACTGGAATGGAAGAACGGTCGTTTCTCGGTCATCAAGGTGAAGTGTCGACAGCTTCGTTCAGTCCTGACGGAAGGTTGCTGGCCAGTGGCGGGATCGACAAGCAAGTCCGCCTTTGGGATGCCTCCTCTGGACAACTGTTGCGATTGCTTCCCGGCTACGACAAATGGGTTCGTGACGTGGCGTTCAGCGCCAGTGGCAGCACGGTGGTCTATGGTGGTGCCGACAACACCATCCGAGTAGCGGACGCAGTGACCGGAGTCGAGACCAGAAGGCTGGTCGGTCACGTCAACGAAGTCGTTGGAATCGCCACCAGTCCCGACGATCGTCGGGTAGCCTCGGCAAGCTACGATCGAACCCTGCGAGTGTGGGACCTGGCCACCGGCAAGACCGTCAGGACACTCTCCATTGGTGCCAAGCAGGCGCGCGTGGTGTTTTCGCCAGACGGTCGACTGCTCTATGCCAATGGGTACGATGGCGCGGTGCGCCGCTGGGATCTCGGCAACGGCAGCGATCGAGTCTTGTTCCAGTGGCCGCGGCTTCTCGGGGGTTGTCTATCAATCGATCCGACTGGCCGACAACTGGCTGTTCCAGTGGAGAGCCAGATGCTCCTCATGGATCCGGATAGCGGCGTTGCCAGAACGCTCGGTCGCTCTCATGGCGTCATCAATCGCACTGCCTTCAGTCCCGACGGACGGTTGGTGGCGGCAACCACAGCCGACGGAACAGTCTGGGTCTGGCAGGTGGATCGACTCATGCCGCACTGGCGGGCTCCGGTACTGTTGCGCTCGCCACCACGACTGTTCACTCATCGTGGCTGGGTTTGGTTCGATGGGTCGAGGAGCGTCGCGCCAGTGCCGGCAATACCAGCGTGGGAGCGGGCGGTCGAGGACCGCGGCATTCTCGGGTCGACCGGCGCTGGCGACCAGGTTCTCTGCCTGCACGCTGCCGGCGAACAGCTCGAACAGTGGGATCTCGTCACCGATGAGCTAGTCGACAGCGAGAAGGTGCCAGGGATCGTGGATGTCCAGGCGATTGCGGGTGGCGGCTGCGCCAGTCTCGCTGGCGGGGTGGTACGGATCCATCGTCGCGGCGGGACAGTGATTCTCGATTCGACCGAGGCTTCGGCCATGACTGCGACCGCCAGTGCGACCGCCCTGGCTAGCCACGACGGTCAGCTAATGATTGCTGCCGGGCGGAAGATCGTCGTCATTGATCTTTCGGCGGACGCGGCGGACGCGGCGGGTGCCACGAAGGCGAGCTATTCCGTTGACGCGGGCGTCTCCGCAGTTGGTCGCGTCGGAGAATGGCTGGTATTGGGTTACGAGCAAGGGCAGATCGAGCTCCTGTCCGCTCGGCCGGGCATTGCCAGGCCGCATCACACCTTCAAGGGAGCGCCCTCAGCCGCAGTCACCCGTCTCGTCGCCGGTCCGGCAGGAACCCTGGTCGGCGGCTACGCCAACGGAACGGTCATCCTGTGGACCATGGCCGACGGTGCGGTGCTCGAGTCGGCCAAGCTTCACGGCCCGATTCGGCACCTGCTCTTCGCTGGCGACAAGTTGATGGCGGCGACCGAGGTTGGGCAGTACCTGGTCTGGGACTTGAGCGCCTTCAAGCAGCCCTACTGCGAGCTGATGCGGCAGGTGTGGCGGTCGATACCGGTGGTCTGGGAGGGCGGCCTGCCGGTGAGCAGAAGGTCGATGGCCGACCACCGTTGTGCCGGCGAGACGCGGTAGCGCGGGTGGGTCGGGATATTCGGCACCAAAGACTTGCTCTGCCATGTACTCGCTATGCGCCTTGAGCACGGATTCCTGGCGAAGGCTGCTGCTGCTGGACGAAGGCAGGGACTTTTGCGACGGGATCAAGCTTGCCAAATGCTTCTCAGTGGTCATCAAATAGGAGCTCGCCGGGCATAGGAATATGAAGAGGTGTTGCATGACCGATGAAGAGCTTGCCGTCCTGCTCGAGGATCTCGAATCCGATCGAGTGGAGCGCAAGGAATCTCTTGCCGAGCCGGATCGCGTTTGCGAGGCTATCTGCGCCTTTGCCAACGACCTTCCCGACCACCGCAAAGAGGGAGTCATCTTCATCGGTGCCCGGAATGATGGCTCTTGTGCCGGAATCTCAGTCGATGATGGTTTGCTCTTGAAGCTCTCACACATGAGGGATGACGGAAGAATCCATCCTCTTCCTTCGATGGTCGTCCAGAAGAGAGCCGTCAACAACTGTGTTCTGGCCGTGGTTATCGTGACGCCATCGAGCGCGCCTCCGGTACGATTCCGGGGGCGCACCTGGATTCGAGTCGGTCCCCGTCGTGCCGTCGCCAGTCTAGAGGAGGAACGAAGACTCATCGAGCGGCACCGGGGTCGCGACCTACCCTTCGACCTTCAGCCAGTTCATCAGGCGAAGCTCGACGACTTGAATCTGGACTTCTTCCTGCATTCGTATCTTCCTGCCTCCGTCGCAGCAGACGTGCTCGCACAGAACGAACGGTCGGTAGAGGATCGCATGAAGGCGCTGCGACTCCTCACGCCAGAGGGCATACCCACGGTTCTAGGCGTTCTCGTTCTGGCCGTGGACCCGCGAAGTTTCTTGCCTGGCAATTATGTCCAATTCCTCCGAATCGACGGGAGCGAGTTGTCCGATCCGATTCGTGATCAGAAGGAGATTGCTGGACCGATATCCGAGCTCTTGCGGCGTCTCGACGAAGTTCTCGAAGCCCACAACAGCGTCGCTGTTGAGATTGCCGGTGCCGCAACCGAAGTCAGGCATCCCGAGTATCCAATGCCGGCCCTCCAACAGCTCGTCCGGAACGCTGTCATGCACAGGCAGTACGATGGAACGAATTCACCGGCTCGGGTGACCTGGTTCGCGGACCGGATCGAGATCCAGAATCCGGGTGGTCCATTTGGTCAGGTAACGCGAGAAAATTTTGGATTCCCTGGAATAACCGACTATCGGAATCCCCACCTGGCGGAGGCGATGAAGGTCCTTGGATTCGTCCAGCGGTTCGGGGTTGGTATTGCCATCGCGCGCAAGCAGCTGGAACGAAATGGCAATCCCCTCCTGGAGCTCGAAGCGGAACAGGGACATGTCCTTGCCCGAGCGAGGAGGAGACCATGAGCGTCCCCGTCGTCGCCTTCTTCAACAACAAGGGTGGAGTCGGCAAGACGTCCCTCGTCTATCACCTCGCATGGATGTACGCCGATCTAGACCGTCGCGTGCTCGCCGCCGATTTCGATCCGCAGGCGAGCTTGACCGCCGCCTTTCTCGACGAAGAACGGCTCGAAGAGCTCTGGGGAGACGACAACACTTCGGGGGCGACGATCTACGACGCAGTGGAGCCGCTCTTGAGGGGCGTCGGTGATATCGAGACCCCGCACTGCGAGGAGATCGCGGACCAGCTCACGCTGCTCGCCGGTAGCCTCGCCCTCGCGAGGTTCGAGGACGAGCTGTCCCAGCAGTGGCCGCTCTGCCTCGATCGCAAAGAGCGCGCTTTTCGCGTCGTCTCCGCATTCTGGCGAATGGCGCAGCGCGCTGCGGAAAAGGTACGAGCGGAAGTGATCCTCGTCGATCTCGGACCAAACCTGGGAGCCATCAACCGTGCGGCGCTCATCAGTACGGACTACGTGGTCATTCCCCTTGCTCCCGACCTCTTCTCTCTACAGGGTCTCAAGAACCTTGGGCCGTCTCTCCGCACGTGGCGAGGAGAATGGCAAGAGCGTTTGAAGCACAACCCAGAGCGCGACCACCTCGAGCTTCCCGCCGGACACATCGAGCCAGTCGGATACGTTGTGTGGCAGCACGGTATTCGGCTCGATCGACCGGTTCGCGCCTACGACAAATGGATGGCGAGAATACCCAGTACATATGCGGGCAAGGTACTCGAAGACACCACGCAAGACTCGGTCCCCGTCGAGCGTGACCCGCACTGCCTGGGTATGCTCAGGCACTATCGCAGCCTAATTCCTATGGCGCAGGAGGCGAGAAAGCCGATGTTCCACCTCAAGCCCGCCGACGGAGCGCTCGGGGCTCACTTCCGAGCGGTGGAAAAAGCGCGCGAGGACTTCGAGAGGCTGGCCAAGCATATCGCAGAGCGTTCGTGGGACGCACGCAAGAGCGATCCCTGATCCCTGATCATGGAATCCAAGACTACCCGCACCGGGCTCGCCCAAGAGTCAGATTTGTCGACGCCCGTGAAGCTCACAGCTAGGCTCGCGCAGCCCACCGAATCGCGGATCTCCAGTGAGCTTGGCCATGTCGGGATCGTTGGCGAGCTTCTCGAATACCTCCTCGTCTCGCTCGCAGCAACTACGCGCAGCATCGAGAGCTCCCGTGAAATCGCCAGACTCGACCA
>JAZDLZ010000211.1:0-2073 GCA_043801535.1 Pseudomonadota bacterium | reverse complement strand
GGCTTTTGCACGCACAAGTGTAGTGGCGACACTGCGGGCGGCGATAGTCCCGGCGGTGATGAAGGCGAGGGTGTCGGCAGTGGTGGCAAAGATAGCGCAGGCAACAGCGATGTTGGTGGTCACGACGGCGTCTCGGATGGCAGCGCAGATTGCCCCGTCGGATTCGTCTGCGAGGCAATGAGCGACCAGACGGTGTGTCTCCCGCAGGCTGGCTTGTTGGGCGAATCATGCACCGCACCAGAGGACTGCCAAAGTGGCCTGTGCTTGGTCTGGTCCAGCGGCAAGTCATCCTGCGCACGCCAGTGTGGCGAGGAAGGCATGGCTTCCTGCCCGCTGGCCTATGAATGCCAGGACGTCGACGGTGTGAGCGTCTGTGTCCCTGCCACGGCTACTACCGCCGGCGGTTGCAGCATTGGAAGCCTTGTTCGCCCACGTCGAGCGGGTGCTGGGAGCTCGAAAACACACAGAGGTTTGACACTCATCGTATTGCTAGCGGCGTGTGCCCTCTCGGTGACACGTCTTCGCTCAGCGCGAATACGGCCAAGGAGATAGGAATGCGACAGCGCTATTGGCAGAAATCCTGCGGTGCGGCAGCGAGCACGCTCATTGTCGTCGCTGCCTCATGCTCCGGGCGCTCAAGTATCGATGCCGCCAGAGACGCGACGGTGGACGCCGGCAAGATAATTGACGGCAGCCAGACAGTCGATTCGGTGGGCATCGATGGCACGGTTGATGGCATCACGACCATCGATTCCAGCATCGCCATTGACGCAGCGCCTCCCCCATGTACCACCGAGGGAGCAACGCGAGTGACTTCCTGCGGGAGCTGCGGCGAGATGGCCGAAATCTGCAAGGGTGGCGCCTGGAAGCCGAACAGTGAATGCCTCGGGCAACGTATCTGCCCGGCCGGCACCGTCGAGACTGAGGCACTCATTCGTTGCGGCGAGAAGCAGCGCATTTGCCGCAGCAACTGCGAGTGGGGAGATTGGGCGGTCACCAAGCAAAGCACCGGCTGTGATCCAGGCACCATTCGCTGGGAGCACGGTGACTGCCCGGTCAGCCAGTACCGCAAGGAGACCTGCAACGGCAAATGCACATGGGAGAGCGCCGGTGGCGAGTGCGTTGATGGCTGCGGCGGAGGAGCGCGGCGCACCGAGCCAGAGGATCGCGAGGAGATATGCATTCCTGCTGGGCCGTTCGTTCGTGGATCAGAGGAGGACGAGTTCGCCACGCCGGTCCGCGAGGTGTATGTCTCGTCCTACTACATCGACCGGTTTCCAGTGACGAATTGTCGATACCAGGAGTGCATTGACGCCGGAGGTTGTCCGAATCCGGAGGAATACCTGGCGCAGCTTGACCTTGCCAAGCCGGAAATGGCCGACCATCCGGTGAGAGCCCTTGCTTGGGATGAGGCAAGAGTGTTCTGTGAATGGGATGGGGGTCGCCGGCTCGTGACGGAGGCGGAGTGGGAAAAGGCGGCGAGAGGACCGGCGCCTCGCAACCAACTCTATCCTTGGGATGATCCTAGCCTACGCTGTGACCTCTTCGAGAACGAGGACTGTGGCTGCACCATACTCCCAACCGAAACCTATAGCGAACCCTACTATTCTCTTCCGGGAACGCGCAGCTACTACGATGTCGAGATGGTGCTTGGTGGAGGCGAACAGTGCCTTTCGGATTTATTCGATCCCGCGTACTACTCACGTGACGATTCGCTCGTTGATCCAAAAGGACCGATGACGGGCGCAGCCCATGTTGCTAGAGGCATCTATCGCTGTGAGGCCACGGCAGCCAATCATGTCACCACCAGGCAACGAGAAGACAGAGGCTCTTGGACTTGCTCAATCCGTTGTGGACGAAGCGCGGCCGATGGCGACCAAGACTAGTGATTCGAGGACGACCATGACTAGGAAGACAGGTTCTATCTCTATTTTTCCAGAAATCGCACTTGCTGTTGTGATTAGCGCCGGGTGCGGCAGCGAAGGCCCTGACACACTCTCACTTCTGACGGTAGACGCTGGATCGAGTGAAAACGAGAGTGCCGAAGCCACGCTCCGTCGCCAGCGCATGAAC
>JAZDLZ010000179.1:0-19069 GCA_043801535.1 Pseudomonadota bacterium | reverse complement strand
TTGTCCGATCTCGCCGCCGATCCATCCCGGCTGGCTGCGTTGCTCGTCGGTTTCATACCGAGAGTATGCGCCCTCCTCGCTCCTTGCCATCCGGGCGTCTCATCGCCGATATCTTGGACAAGTTATTCTGCTCAGGCTCCTAACGAAATGGATGGTTGCAGATCTGGATCAGGAGCCACGACCCGACCGCGGCCTCGAGCCGGGCAGACCTTGGCTTCCCACTACCTGTGCGCCAGCGCCTTCCTGTCTAACTGGGGATGAGACAACGCTGCCGGGTTTTCGGTTCCCGCTGATACTACCCGCGGCTATTCGGCTAACCAGGTTCTTTCACGAACACCAGCGGCCACAGTGTCGAGGGTGCTCTCTCCTCGACCATCCACCTTCTGATCGTTCCGTCGGCGCTGCCGCTGTAGGCGAGCTTCCAGCTCTCGCCGACTGTCAGACACGTTGCCGGACCGGCATGACCTCTCAGTACTCGCCTGGCTTTGCCAGTGGTCAGATCCCACACGCGAACGGACCGATCGAGCGACACGGTGATCGCCAGACGCCCGCCGTTATCGATCGCCCCGCCGGTGATCGCATCCTCGTGACCGGCGAGCACCAGCGGCTGCTGGCCACGGCTCGTCACATCCCACGCGCGCGCCGTCTTGTCGCGACTACCGGTAAGAGCTCTGCTCCCGTCGCCGGAGAGCGCCACGGCAGTGACGGGAGCCTGGTGCCCGTCGAGCACCCCCAGCAACTCGCCATTGCGCATGTCCCACAGCCGAGCGCACCGATCGGCGTTCCCGGCCAAGAGACGAAACCCGTCGGCAGAGAAAGTGGCGGCAACGATGCCTGGCCCGCTGCCGGCCAGGTGTCTCGCCGGAGTCTGGGTGGCGACCTGCCACACCACGGCACTTCCGTCGGGACCGCCAACGAAGAGAAGAGCACCGTCGCGGCTCAGCGCCAGCGTGGAAACGTCGCCGACGTGGCGATCCAGTCGCAACAGGCGAGAGCACGTCTCGACCGACCAGACCTCGATCGAACCGTTGTCGTCCGCCATTGCCACCAGACGAAGGTCCGGACAAAGGGCAAAGCAGATGGGCTTCCTGGCGGACGGGTCTCGACGAACAAAGCCGACGATCCTCCCGGTATCGGTGTCCAGCAAGCGTGCCAGGTCGGCGCCAGTCCGGCTACCGGCACCGATTCCGACCCCGGATCCAGATCCAGATCCGGCTCCGGCTCCGGCTCCGGCTCCGATCCCGGGACCGGCAACCAAGACGGTTCTCTCGTCGCTACTCAGAGCTACGGCCTTGATCGCGAATCCCTGGTCGACGACATAGGTTCGTAGTCGCTCGCGAGCACCGAGAACCTGTGGTTCCTGCTGGTGCGGACACGTCGGATTCTGCAGCAACTCGTCCAGGGCGGTCGCCACCGTGGCCGGTTCGGCAGCGCCTTCGTTGATGGCGATGATCTGCCGGTTCAACCAAGTAGCTAGCGATCCAGGATGCAGCGCCAGCCAACCGTCGAGGATGTCCTTCGCTCGCCGAACGTCTCCCATTACGTAGTAGGAGATCGCCCGACTGTTGGTGCTCGCATCGCTCGAACGAAAGCTCGGCAGCTCCCGCCAGTATCCTCTGCCGGCGAGTGTTGCGACCAGGGGAAGCAGCGCGTCGCGAAGCTCGCGAACCGCCGGACGTGCCGACGGGTCTTTTAGCAAGCAACGGCGCACCAGTGCATCGAGCACGAGCGGTAGCGCCGGATTGTTCGCCGAGAGGGAAGGAGGCTCGGCCTTGAGATGGAGCACTCTCAGGGCTCGATTGGGATCGGGAACGGCACCCTGCAAGCACATGTCCAGCTCGGTGTGCAACCGCCGAGGGAGACGTCCCCAGGTTTCGGGATTGGCATCGAACGGCCGCCGGCCGGTCAAGAGCTCGAACAGCGTCACTCCGATGGCATAGACGTCAGCCGGCTTGCCAATCGCACCTCCCGAAGACCAGCACTCCGGCGCCAGACAGGCCGCCTCTTCCCGACGCAGGAGGTGGGTTTCGCTGAGGTTCACTTCGGGACGGTGACCGGCGTCCATCTTGAGGCGCGCGCAATCGTCGGATCCGACGAGGCAGTTGCCGGGACGGATAGCTCCGCTCGGTCGCCCTCGCTGGTGCACCAGCTCGAGCCCGAACACCATCTGAATGGCCAGATCCAGAGCACGGACGGCGGGCATCGGCTCGGTCGCGGTTGCCAGGATCTGATCGAGCGTCGTCGACGGGAAGTACTCCATGAAGAAGCTGAGCCGACCTGCCGCCGCCACCGTATAGAAACCGGTGACCACGTGGGGGAACACTCCCAGGTCACGCCATTCCTGAGTTCGCGTGCGAAATCGGGTGCGCGCCCGCTCACCGCGGGCAGCGAGCTGCTTCACCGCCAGCGGCATACCGTCCAGACAACGGTCGCGCACGAACACGATCGGCGAGGACTCTCCGGCAGTAGAGCCAATAACATCCCAACGTCCGTCGATGGTGTCGCCCGGTTGCCACGCGCCGCTCGCGGCATCGGATGCGTCGGCAGCGCCAACCACCGTGCTCGTCGTCCTGAGACCCGAGGAAGCGGAAGCGGAAGCGGAAGCGGAAGCGTTCGCTGCCAGCTGGTCGAGCACCCAGACCTGGCTCCGCTCTCTTCCCATCGTATTGTCGAGGGCAGTCAAGAGATCTCGAGCGCTGGGGAACCTGGCCTCGGGCCGTTTGGCCAGCAGCCGAAACACGATCTCCGCGAGAGGGCGGGGAATGCGGGGATTGCGGAACGGTGGCGGTGGCGCGCTGATGTGCAACGCGATCAGGTCAATGGGGTTGTCGGCACGAAACGGAAGCTCTCCGGCGAGAAGCTCGTAGACCATGACGCCGAGCGAATAGAGATCGGCTCGGCCGTCGACCCGGTGCCCGCGCGCCTGCTCCGGCGACATGTAGTCCGGGGTGCCGATGAGAGTTCCGGCTACCGAGAGCTGGGCTGCCCGTCCGGTCGAGCCCTCGGCAACGAGAACGGTTCCGAAGTCGAGCAGCTTGACGAAGTCCGGATCGGTGTCTCGAGTGACGAGCATGACGTTGTCGGGCTTGAGATCGCGGTGCACTACTCCGCGTTCGTGAGCGTGTACCAGCGCTCTGGCGGTCTGCCGCACGATATGGAGGACGCGATCGACCGGAAGCTCGCCGAGCGACTCGCTGGCGAGTAGCCGACCCGGTACCAGCTCCGTCACCAGGAAGAACAATCCTCGGTTGGTGGCGCCGAAATCGATCACCGACAAGACGTTCGGATGATCGAGTCGACTGAGGGCCTCGGCTTCGCGATGGAAACGGGCAACCATGTTCTGGTCGCCGGATAGCTCGCCGTAGAGCACTTTCAGTGCGAAGAACTTGCCGATCGTGGAGTGTTGGACTCGATACACCCGACCCATCCCGCCGCACCCGAGAAGCTCCACGACCCGGTACCGATCCGCCAGCACCTCGTCGAGCAATGGATCTCGCTCTTGATCTTCGATGACGCTGCCATCTCGGGGACAGCGTTCGATGGCAGTCAAGAATGCCGCCCCGCAGCACGAGCAGTATCGACCGTGCAGAGCGGGCGGATCCGCCGGCAAAGTGCGAAACAGAGCCGAGCCCGCCGACGGCGCCGCCCCTCTGGCGGCAAAGACCTTGGTGGGGGCCAAGGTGGTCGGCTCCTCGCGGGTCGAGGGTGCTGCCCCGCTCGGTGACAGTGCCGAGGAGCGGGGCGACTCGTCACGCTCCGGGTCGGAGGTGCTCATAGTTATTGTCCGCTTGCCGCAGCGGCGGATGCCGAGCATCGCGAGGCGAGAGGATCGGGTTCTCCACGGGCCAGACGACGCCAATGTCCGGATCGTTCCACACCACCCCCCCATCGCAGTCCGCCGAGTATTCGGCCGTTGCTTTGTAGGCGACCAACGCTTCCTCGCTGAGCACGCAGAAACCATGGGCAAAGCCTGGCGGAACGTAGAGCATCAGGTGGTTGCTCGCCGAGAGGACGACACCTACCCATTCACCGTAGGTTGGCGAGCCCTTCCTGATGTCGACCGCCACGTCGAAGACCTCGCCGCCAACTACCTGGACGAGCTTGCCCTGCGCCATCGGGTTCTTCTGAAAGTGCAGCCCGCGCAGGACACCGCGAACGGATCGCGACAGGTTGTCCTGCACGAAGACGTCGCCGATTCCCGCCGCCACAAACTCGCTCCGCTTGTAGGTCTCGGCAAAGCTGCCACGCTCGTCCCCCAGAGCTATTGCCCTGACCAGCACGACATCTTCGATTTCGAGCTTCTCGAAACAGAATGGCACTTCTGTCTCTCCCTGCGCTTTTCAACGAACCGCCAAGTCGCGTTGATTTTTTCATAGAGTGCCACGGTCGGGCGGTATTGTCTCTATACAGAATCCGCGCGGGCTGCGAAGATTTCGACCATTGGCGCAACGGGCTATCTAGCGGACATGCGCGAGTAGCACACCATGGCACCCCGGAAGAAGAAACGAGCTCGGCATTCGTCCAAGGAGCTGCTGCGCCAGGAGAGCTGTCCGCAAGGTTTGGCTTCTCGAGGTCAAGAATCGCCGGAGCCACCTGGGACGGAAGCGGATGCTCCGGCAACGGTCTATCCGCGCTGGCTCGCAGCTATCCTCGGCGCTCTGGTGGCCTGCGTGACCCTCGCTGCATTCTCCAACGCCACCTCTCAGAGCTTCGTTCACGACGACAAATTCTACGTGCCAAGAGATCTGTCGATCGACGCCGGCACCATCGTCAAGCTCTTCTCCGAAGACGTTGGTGCCGCAGCAGGAGCACCGAGCGGTATCTATCGACCGCTCCACATCCTGTCGCTCGGCCTCGAGAGTCGTATCCACGATGGCTCGCCGTCGAGCTTCCACAAGACGACGGTCGCTCTGCACGTCCTGGCCACGCTCTTGCTCTACGGGTTCCTGCTCTCGCTCGGCTCGTCCGCGCTCGCAGCAGGTCGTGCCACGCCACTGATTGCCGCCGCCGCCGCCCTTGTCTTCGGCGTGCATCCTGTCCATACCGAGGCTGTCGATTCGATCTTCAATCGCTCGGAAATCGTCGTCACGATCGCGGCGATCGGCGCCTGCTGGGTGGCCAGGCGCTATGCTACCTCTCGCCCGTGGATGGCCTGGCCGCTGATTGCCGCGATCTACCTTGTTGCGCTCCTCTTCCGCGAGAGCGCCGTGACTCTGCCAATCCTCGCCGCTCTCTTCGTTGCTATTCTGGGAAGGCGTAGCAGTCTGGTTCGGCTGCCAGTCGTCGTCCTGGTCGTTCCCCTGGTCGCCTATCTCTTCCTTCGCCACGCCGCAATCAGCGGAACACCGCCCGCGAGCGTCGCCGCCGCTGCTGCTACCGCTACCGATACTCTCTCGCCAGGCGAGCGTGTCGCCTCCGTTTTCGACCTCATTCGCGAGGGTTTACGAATGCTCGTCTGGCCGCATCCCCTGCGCGCCGCCTACGATGAGCTGCCAGCGGGCGGGTATGTGCTCTCCTTTGTTGTGACGGCCGCCCTCCTTGCTGCGGCATGGCTGAGCAGGCGCCTTGCCCCGCTAGTCTCTGCTGCCGTCCTCTTCTTCTCGATCGCCCTACTTCCGTCGTCGAGACTATTCAGCGATCCAGCCAACTCGGTGGCAATTGCCGAGCGCTACGTCTACCTGCCTTCGGTGGCGCTGGCTCTCTTCCTTGCCTTCCTCATTGCCACTATCGTGCGACGGTTGGGTGCTCTGCCGGCAGCTCTCTTTGCCGCCCTCCTCTGTGTCGTCCTGGTGCCCCAGACCCGGGCCCGAAACCTCGACTGGCGCAGCGACGTTGCGCTCTGGGAGGCCGAGGCGCGCAGTTTTCCGGAGAGCGGCGATGCCCAGCGCCTCCTTTCCGGGGCCTACCTCGACACTGGCCGCGTCGACGACGTCGTGACGCTCTGCGATCGGCACCTTGCCGCTCACCCACGGCTCGCCAAGCTCCACACCCATTGCGCCATCGCCTACGACCGCACCGGGCAGGTTTCCCAGGCCGAGCAGAGCTACCGCCGGGCTGTCGAGCTCGGCCTCGGCGCTGTGGCGCACGCCAATCTCGCCCGCCTCCTCGCCCGAATCGGGCGAGCTCAGGAGGCCGAGACCGAGTACCAGCGAGCCGTCGACACCGAGCCCGACCCGGCGCGCCAGCACTACCGGCGGGGGCAAATGCTGCTCCGCTTCCATCCCGAACGGCAAGCAGACGCGCGCGCCGAGCTCGAGGCGGCGCTTCGTCTTCAGCCACGCTTTGCGCCAGCCAAGGAGGCACTCCGAGCACTGCGATGATGACGACGAGAGCGAGGAGCCCAAATTCTAGTGAATATGCTCTTCGTGGCGATAGCCAGTAGTCTCGATCTGCAAGGTCGAATGGGCGATCCGGTGGCGCCGCAGCAGGAGCGCCTTGGTGCGAGCGAGAAGCTCGTCGTAGCCGGATGCCGGGAGTCCCTCGCCGACAACGAGGTGCGCCGACATGGCGTGGAGACCGCTGGTAATCGTCCAGACGTGTAGATCGTGAACGTCGTCGATGCCACCGGACTCGAGAAGATCGACGCGCACCTTCTCCAGGTCGATGTCCGCCGGCACTGCTTCGAGCAGTACGGAAACCGCGTCGCGCACGAGCCGATAGGAGCTCAGGATGACGACTCCCCCGATGACAAAGCCAAGGATGGGATCGATAATGTAGAAACCCCGACTGGCCGCCATGATTGCGGCGCCGACCAGCACGGCGACCGAGGAGAGCGCGTCGGAAATGATGTGGAAGTACACGCCGCGGACGTTCAGACTGGCGCTGCCCGCGAGGAGCCAGGCTCCCGCCAGATTGGCGGCCAAGCCTACGGCAGCGACAACGAGCATCAACCCGGTCCGAATCACCGGGGGCGAGCTCAGGCGCTGGTAGGCTTGTAGCATCACGACGCCAGCGACGACCGCCAGCACGATGCCGTTGGCAAGAGCGGCAAGGATTTCCAGTCGGTAGTAGCCGTAGGTACGCCGCGAGTCTGCCGGACGGACTGCGAATAGCAGCGCCAGCAGGGACAGTACCTGGGCAGACAAGTCGGTGAGCATGTGCCCGGCATCGGAAAGGAGCGCCAAGGAATGGGACAGGAAACCGCCGACTACTTCGGCAACGAAGACTCCGGCGGTAATGGCCAAGGTAATGCCGAGTCGATTCCGATCCATCCGGCGGAGATGGTGATGCGCCGGGTCGCCCGTCCCCGAATGAGGGTGTACGATACGTGCGTCGTGGAGGATCTCGCACTGGTCTTCCCAGGGCAGCGCTGGGCGTCCTTCGGGTGGGTCACGGTTGTTGTCTGGCATTGCCTACCTGGGCCGACCTAACTACACTACTATGCTTCGGAATTCTTGCACGTTGCCAGCCGGAATCACATGAAGCACCCGGGACAGAGAAAAGAATCCGCTACTGCTTGTCCAATATGCCACAAGGCAGTCCAGCCTCGGTCAACGTCAACGAACGGGGCATTCCCGTTCTGCAGCGATCGCTGCCGCGCGATCGATCTCGGCAACTGGCTGAGTCGCCGCCGCAGGATAACTTGTCCGATCTCGCCGCCGATCCATCCCGCCTGGCTGCGTCACTCGTTGGTTACATACCGAGAGTATGCGCCCTCCTCGCTCCTTGCCATGCGGGCGTTTCAGCGCCGATATCTTGGACAAGTTATTCTGCGGCGGCTCCTGAGCGAAGCCTACGTCTTGCCTTCGCCGGAGGCAGAAGCAGTCGAAGAATTGCTGCCTTCCTCGCCAGGAGCGACGAAGGCTTCGTCGCCGTCGCCGCCGTCGTCGTCTCCGAGATAGGCAAAGGTCCGGATGAGATCGGTGAGTTGCTCGCGCTGCTCGGGAGTCAAGTCGACGAACTGGATGCCCATACCCGGATTCAGGTTCTCCTGATTGCCAGGGCGGTATGGGTTGATCCAAATGACAACTCCCTCGAGCTCGAGCGGCTCCTCCGCTCCAGGTGGAGAAAAGCGCAGATTCAATCGGGTGCCAGGTGACTCAGGGCTGAGGGTACGGACAAAGATACCCATTGCGCTGATGTCACGGATGTAAGCGAAAAGGAAGGTGTCCTCACAGCGGTAGTCCACCTCGAGATCGACGAAAACCCGCTCGAATCGACGGCGCTCCTCGCCGCTGACCGAGACTGCCCCGTCTGGTCTTCCTTCCGGTTCCCTTCGCTCCCTTGGTTGCCCTTGATACTCCTTCTCCGTTACCATGTCGCCACCAAAGCGGTCATAGCTCGACGGTCGTCTGCGCTGCAAGAGAAAAAACGTGCTCCCAGTCAGTAGCGGCATGGTCGGCAAGTGTAGGTGCGAACGGCACAACAAGCGCAAGCGAACGCCGATCGGTCGCTCGTCTTGCCGAGGCTGACACCGAGGCTGACAGGCGGAATCAATGCAGCCGGGAAAGCTCGGCCAGCAAGCCGCGGTACATCGTCTTGGTCTTCTCGGCGATCGACGCCCAGGAAAAACTCTCTTCGACTCGCCTCCTGCCAGCCACCCCCATGCGTCGGGCGAGCTCGTGGTCGCCAATTACCCGGTCGATAGCCTGAGCAAGGGAATGAGGGTCGGCTGGTGGAACCAGCAAACCGGTCACCTCGGGGAGCACGACTTCTTTGATTCCACCCACTGCGCTGGCCACTACCGGGGTTTCGCAGGCCATCGCCTCGAGGTTGATGATGCCAAATGGCTCGTATACCGAAGGACAGACGAACACTGCCGCATTGCTGTAGAGCTCGACGTATTGCTCTTCGCGCAGCAGAGTATTGATCCACAACACTCGCGGTTCCTGGGCAACCTTGGCAGCGATCTCCTCTTCGACCTCGGGAGTATCCGGGGCGCTGGTGCAACACACTAGCCGCACCCCGGGAACAACCTCGCGCATCGCGTCGATCAGATGAGTCATCCCCTTTTGGCGGGTGGTTCGGCCAACGAACAGAATGTACGGCCCATCGATGCCGTAGGCTCGACGAGTCTCGTCGCTGCGCGAGGGCTTCCACACGTCGAGATCGATGCCGTTGTGGATGACGACTACCTTCTCGGGGCGGACGTTGAACAGCTCCAGGATCTCGCTGCGCGAGTTGTTGGAGACCGCGACAATGCGGTCGGCATTCTCGAGGGCGACCTTCTCGATCCAGGAGGTCAGGTGATAGGAGCGGCCGAGCTGTTCTTCCTTCCAGGGGCGCAACGGCTCCAGACTGTGAACGGTGGCAACATAGGGAATGTCGTACAGCGTCTTGGCCATGAAGCCTGCCATGGCCCCGTACCAAGTATGCGAGTGAACTACGTCGGCCTCGATGCGGTCTCGCACCATGGAAAGATTCACCGAGAAAGTGCCGAGCGTGCTGTTGAAAGGCTTGTTCTCGCCTTCCCACATGCGGCTCCATGCTTGGTAGCCCTTGACGCGAAGGGTACTCTCCGCGCGATTCTGGTCGCCGAAACAGCGCACTTCGACTTCGATGGTCTTGGCAAGCTCCCGGGAGAGGTTCTTGACGTGCACTCCCGCTCCCCCGTAAATGCTCGGCGGATACTCGCGGGTGAAGAAAGTGACCCTCATTGCACACCCTCCTTGCGCGACGACGCCGGCCACACGCTCTTACCCGACGAGACCGGGGCGCCCAGATCGCTCTCCTGCGCTTCCGGGTGGACGATGCAATTGCGCCCGATTCGAGCCTCGGGCGGAATGTGCACGTCCATACCCACGACGGTTGCACCGCACGAGAGCGAGCCTGGCATTTCCTCGCAAGCCGCCAGTGGACCTGTCCCGACCTGGGACCGGCGACCAAAGACCGTCCGTTTGTCGCAGACCACGCCGCTCAAGACCGCTCCCTCCTCGACGACAACGTCGTGCCACAGCACCGAGTCGATCACCTGCGCGCCCTTGCCAATGCGCACCCCCGGCGACAGGACACTACCGCGGACGATCCCCTCGATCACGCAGCCGGCGCTGATCAGAGAATCAGCCACGTCGGCGGCGGGCAGTACCTTGGCAGGCGGTGGCGGAGCAGTACGGCGAGCCATGATATTCGACCGGACATGCCATTCGTCGAGGCTCACTCCGGGAGTCGTACCCAGCAGGCGGCGGTGGAATCCGTAGTACTCGTCAATGGTACGGGCATATTCCCAGGACCCGTGGTGAATCCAGCCGTACGCGCGACGGCGCGGCATCATGCGTCGCATGACTTCGTGAATCTGGAATGTCCGAGCCCCCTCGTCTCCCCGGACCGCTCGCAGCAACTCCTCGACCAGCACCTCTCGACGGAAAACGTACACGGACATCGATGCCAGGTTGGTCCTGGGCAGTCGAGGCTTCTCGGTGAAGTTGATGAGCTGGCCGGCGGCATTGATCTCACCGATGCCAAACCGATTTGCGCCCTCCTTGACGGGAGTGAACGACACGGTCAGGTCGGCGCCGTGCTCGTGGTGAAAGTTGAGCAGAGGTTGATAGTCCATCTGGTAGACGTGATCTCCAGAGACGGCCAAGACGTCATCCGCGCCAGTTCTTTCGATAAAGTCGATGTTTTGAAACAGCGCGTCAGCGGGACCTCGATACCACTCGGCAGACTGAGGGCCCAGGTATGGAGGAAGAAACCGCACGCCTCTGGTGGTTCCAGTCAAGTCCCACGCCATTCCGGTTCCCACGTGATCCATCAACGACGAAGGCCGGTACTGGGTGAGAATGCCCACTTGTCCAATGCCCGCATTCGCCAGATTGGTCAGGGCAAAGTCGATTGTTCGATAGATACCTGCAAACACTACCGCGGACTTGGGCCGGCGCTCGGTAAGAACCGACAGATCCTCGACTCGGCCTCCAGCGAAGATCATGGCAATCGCTTTTCGCATGCGTTCCCTTTCTGCTGTTAGATGCTTTCAGGGTATGGGTGCGCCCAGCAGTGTAATCAACGCTCGCTCAACAGTCACTCGCTGCCTGGCGAGCGGGTGGCGAGCATGAACGCATGCCTCCCGCGCGGCGCTAGATCGATAGCTCCATCATTCGGGCGATCGGTGTTTCTGCACGCTTGCGCAAGCTCTCGTCCAGATCGACTCGTGGGGTGAGATCGCGAAGCGCGAGGTAGACCCTCTCGAGAGTGTTGCGGCGCATGTAGCGGCAGACATTGGCGCTAAGCGCCAGGTCCTCCGGCGGCGCGGGGATGAGATGCTTTCCTGGCGCCGCACGACCCATCGCGTGTAGTATTCCCGCCTCGGTAGCGACGATGAAAGTGGTCGCATTGCTCTGGCTGACGTGGCGGATTAGCGCCGACGTCGAGCCGATAAAGGAAGCGTGTTGCAGCACGGCAGCGGGGCATTCGGGGTGAGCGATCACCTCCGCTCCGGGATAATCCGCGCGCAGCGCCAGCAGTCGGCGCTCGCTGAATGACGAGTGAACAACGCAGGATCCAGGCCACAGCACCATGTCCTCCCGCCCCGTTTGCTGCTGCACGAAGCGACCGAGGTTCTGGTCGGGGGCAAACACCAGCTTTTGGCTGCGCGGGAATGACGCGATGATGCGGACCGCATTCGAGGAAGTGCAGATCACGTCGGAAAGTGCCTTCACTGCTGCCGAGCAGTTGATGTAGCTGACCACGAGGTGGCCCGGGTATTGTTTCAGCCACGAGGCGAATTTCGCCGGGGGACACTCGTCTGCCAGGGAGCAACCAGCCTCCAGATCCGGGATGAGCACGGTCTTCGTCGGATTGAGAATCTTCGCCGTCTCGGCCATGAAGTGAACGCCAGCAAAGCAGATGACGTCGGCGCTCGTCTTGGCGGCGGCCCGCGATAGCTCGAGAGAGTCGCCGACGAAATCGGCGACATCCTGGATCGCGACGTCCTGGTAGTAGTGTGCCAGCAGCACGGCACTACGTTTCTTTTTCAGCTCGAGGATTCGTTGGGAGATCTCGCTGGCAGAAGAGTGGGAGATATCTGCGCTGTTGGACATGTCGGATTTTTACCCGAGTCATCGGCATGGCGCCAGTGGCAGCTCGCTACCTGGGATCTGGGCTACCAATGTCTGCCTGCTTGACAGGTTGCGGCAGATGCGGCTTATTCCGACTGATGGCGGATTCTTCTATCAAGGCGCTTCCCAATTGCGATCGGCGCACGGCGGAGCTGGAGCAGGAAATGGAGATTGCGCGCGCCGTGCAGCGTAGTCTGGTTCCGCCAGCTTGTCCCATGTCCATGAATGGCGTCGCAGTGGCGGCGTACTACGAGCCAGCAGGCTACTGTGGCGGCGATTTTTGGACACTGCGCGCTCTGGACGACAACAGGATGATGATTGTCGTCGGCGACGTTGTCGGCCATGGCTTTCCTTCGGCTCTGATAACGGCGTTCGCCATGGGCTGCTGCGAGGGGACTCAGCCTGGCTCTCGCCCCGAGGCTGTTCTTCGTCTTCTCAACGACGCGATGCTCCGCGCCGGCAAGGGAAGCTTCCTGCTCTCGTGTTTCGTCACCATCATCGACAGTTGCCAGCGGACGGTTCACTATGCCAATGCCGGTCACACGCTGCCCTTTGTTGCCCACTGCGAACAGCCAGATGGCAAATGGGTGCTGAGCTCGCTTTCTGCTCGTGGTTCCCTGCTAGGAAAGGATGAGAATCCTGCATTCGATCCTCGTTCGTCGCTGTTCCGCGCCGGAGACGTCGTATGCTGGTTCAGCGACGGTCTGACCGAGCTTCGTCGAGCGGACGGCGAGGCTTGGGGCGAGAAACGGCTCCGCAATGCGCTCCTTGCCTCATTGCAGCAGCGGAGAACCGATGGGGAGAGCGATGGCGCCGGACGAGTCTCGTCGGTATTGGACCAGGTGCTGGCGGCGCGGCGCGAGTTTGGCTCTGCCGAGCGCACCGACGATGTCACTTTGATCGTGGCAGAGTTGCGGTAGCCAGAGCTCGCCCTGTGCCAAGTTCGCGCCGATCTCACTCCCAGCGTGTTCGGCATCGGTACCGTGGACGCGCGTCTTTCTTACGCGGTCGGGCCCATTGCCCCCGGGCGAGTCCTGCGCGTGCTCGTGGATCAGAGCGACCCGGTGACCGAGGAGCGGGTCGTGAATGTGAGCTTCGATAGACCGCCCGCTCGCCTCTACCTGGGCGAGCTCGCGAAGGTCACCATCCGGCTGCCGGGCGAGACCGGAGTGCTTGTCGTGCCGAGCGCGGCCATCGCCCGCGAGGGTAGTCAGATCGGCGTCTGGCAGATTAACGGTACACCAGGTTGACCCGACCCTCCTTGAGGAGTCGGCGCGGAACGCCGAGCCAGGGATCGAGCACCGCCCGCGCCCTGTCGAGCGTGTCGCCGATGGGCTCGGGGCGGGCCTGCACCAGATCGATGTCCTCGGAGTACCTGGCCGGCGGGTCGAGGTAGAGCTTGTAGAGCGCGGTGCCGCCGCGGAAGACGAGGCTGCTCGCGATCTCCGGGACCCGGAACAGCTCGACGATCGCCCGGCTGATGACGAGGTCCTGCTCGACCTGCGCGTCGGCGAGCCACGGCGCCCGTGCTCTCCACGCGGTGATGTGTGCTTTCGGGATCATGCGTCGGGCTCCACCTCGGCGTTGACGATGAGCTTCCACCTCGCGCTGCGCTTCGCCGGCGCGACGGCCGCCGCGCGCCGCAGCGGCGTGTAACTCCTTGCCTGCTCCTGCACGAAAGGCTCGAGGGCTTTGGCGAGGTACTCGTGGCCGACTAGCTCGAGGATGTAGCCGAGCCGCTGCGACCAACTGATGGGCGACAGCCGCGCGACCTCAAGCAGCTTGCCCGCATCGAGTCCCTCGGCCAGCTCGCCGACAATCGTGGCGACGTTGCTCAGGCCGCCGGCGTGCTTCGGATAGCCGACGAGCTCGAGCGCCGTCACCTCGGGGGTCGCGTAGCGAAGGACGCCGAGAGGCGTGTTGACCGTGGCGACGGGCATCTTCTCCAGGTCGCCCCGGGCGATGAACTCGACCCGTACCTCCCCGCACGAGATCGCCGCTCGGTTCTTGCGCACGATCACCTGGCAGGACTGCGGACGCTGGTGCGCCGCCCCGTGCCTCTCGGCCGCCGACAGCAGCCCGAGGTAGTAGGGCTCTTCCCAAACCTTCATGAGCTGATCGACGAACTGCTCCGCGGGCAGGCAGCGGAGCCGCCGGTACTCAGGCGACACGATCACGTGGAAGCTCCGCGCAGGCTCGGCGATGAGCCCCTGCTCCTTCAGCCGGCGAAGCTGGGCTCGCACGGCAGCCTGGCTGCCGCCGATCGCCTGGAAGGCCTCGACCGAGCTGAAGTGGTGGCGCCCGTTCGAGGCCAGCTCTTCGATGTACGCTCGGGCACGCATGCGCTACATTTCTCCGTCAATGTCACGCCAAGAGTTGCCTTTACCAAGAAACGTCTCGGCCAACCGTGACGATTCTTAGCCAAGATAACACCAGGCGTTGCTTTGGGCAAGAATGGTATCCGCGCTTGGTCTACCCCAGCACCCGCACCCCGATCTCCACGCCCCTCGACGGCCCGGGCCCGCGCTCCTTCTGGCAGGCGAGCGCGATGGCCCAGAAGCGGTCGGCGTGTCCGCCGCGGGCGCTGCGCTCGGCGTCGAAGCTCACCTTGCCCGAGGGCAGCACGCGCCGCTTGATCGAGTGGACCTGCGCGACGAGGTCGCGGTCACGCGGGAGCGCGATGTCCTTGCGCTGGAGCAAGATCTTGAGGTCCGTCGCCCAACGCTCCTTCGACTCGTTCGAAGGCCAGCTCCGTCTTCGAGTCCACGACCAGCCGCTTCTGGTACGCGAGCGGCAGCTCCTCGAAGACCTGGCGAGCGATGAGGATCTTCTCCTTCGCGTCCTGGGTGTTGAAAAACCAACAGCTTCCGGCGATTGACTGGCAGTACTATTCTTGGCCTCCGTTTGCGAGGAAATACTAACCAAGGAGTAGGCTATGCAAAAGACTCGACGGCAGCTGGCAGGCCAGGCGCTCCTCAGCATGGTCGACGTCAAAGCGCCGCTCGTCTTTCCAGCCAAAACCCGTCAGCCCTCCAGGACGAGCCAGGAGCTCCTCGACGACGACGCGCAGTACGTTCTTCGCCCCTGGTGGGGGCCCGATGAACCGCTTCCGATCGTCAAAGGCAATGGGATCATGGTGCAGGATGCCGACGGGCGAGAGTACCTGGACTTCACTGCTGGGTATTTCGTCAACCAGGCGGGACACTGCCATCCTCGAATCGTCAACGCCGCGATCGAGCAGCTTCGCAGAGTCTCGCAAGTCTCGGGGCGGCACGCCTCTGAGCCTTCTATCCTACTGGCGAAACGCCTGGCAGCAGTGGCCCCAGGCCGGCTCGCCAAGACCCTCTTCACTACTGGGGGCTGCGAATCATTCGAATTCGCCATCAAAATGACCAGGCAGGCTTCCGGAAAACCGGGAGTCCTTTGCCTGACGAATGCCTTTCACGGGCTGTCGGTCACTGCCCTGGCTGCCTGTTCCAACGAGCAATACCGCGCCACCGCCGCGGTCCCGCTCGACGCCAGCTTCGTGCGCGCACCCACTCCCTACTGCTATCGCTGCAGCCACGAATCGAGCTGTGCGCTCCAGTGTGTCGACGAGCTCGAACGACTGCTCGATGCGCATCCGGAGATCGGCACGCTCGCGGCCGAGGCCGTTCAGTCGGTCGGCGGGATCATCCCCCCGCAGGAATGGTGGCTCCGAGTAGATGCGCTTCGCCGCGAGCGCGGCATTTTGCTCATGCTCGACGAGATCCAGACGGGCCTCGGACGAACTGGTGCGCTGTTCGCCGGCCAGCACTACCAGCTCGAGCCTGACGTCATGGCCTTGGCCAAGGGTTTGTCTGGAGGTGTCGGCAGCCTCGGGGCGGTCATGTGCACGAGCGAGGTCGCGGCGGGATTCCAGGCCGGGACCTCGCCGACCTCGGGTGGCAACGCGGTATCGTGCGCTGCCGGGCTTGCCCTGCTCGAGACTGTCCTCGACGAAGAGCTCTGCGAGAACGCGACAGCCATGGGACGCTACCTCGGCAGTGCCATTGCCGAGAGAGCGCTACCCTGGGTCGGGGACATCCGTTTCAAGGGTCTCCTCGGAGGAGTCGAGCTGGTCAAGAGCCGTGCTGCCAAGGTTCCGATCGAGAAGGAGACCATGAACAGAATCAAGTCCACTCTCCTCGAGCTTGGAGTCATCGCGAGCACCTCCGGTCCGCTCGGGAACGTGGTGCGAATTCAGCCGCCCCTCTCGGTCGAACGCGAGCAAATCGACGTCTTCGTCGATCGCTTCGCCCAGGCCGTGACGCGAGTCTGCTCTTCTGCGCTCGCCGAGTAGCCGAGTAGCCGAGTAGACAGATGAGCCCCGGCAATATTTCTACCGGATCCTCACAATTCGACGGGACGAGCCGATGAACCTTTTTGCCGTCCGCAAGCAGGCCGACAAGGTATTCCATCCGTTGGTGTCGACCCTCGGACGCTTGCCGCTCAGCGCCAACGCCTGGACGCTCGCCGGGACGATTCTGGGCGTCCTGTGTGCCATCGTCCTCTATTGCGGGTGGTGGAAGAGCGGGGTGTTGCTCCTGCTGCTTCGCGGCCTGCTCGACCACGTCGACGGCTACGTTGCCCGCTCTCGCCATCAGTCGTCGATATTCGGAGCAATCGGCGACGATGTTTCCGACCGTTGGATCCTGGGACTGATCTACGGCGGAGGTTGCCTTCGATTGGCCGAAGCATATCCACATCTCTCGATCGTGCTTGTCGTGGGTCTCACTGGCTCACTGACCAACGTCATCGCCAAATCGTCCATCACCACTCAAGCACTGAACGAGATAACGGTCGAAAAGGGCAAGCTCGGTCATCCGGTCGACAACGTGGGGCTATTTGGCTCGGCGGAGTTCATCATCTACTTCGGGGGCTCCCTCCTGGTGATGTCGATCATCGACCGGCCGATCGCCGGCGTGCTCGGCGCCTGGCTAGTTGCCATCATGTCTCATATCTCGCTAGCGCAACGCATGGTCTTTGCCTGGCACCGCTACCGCCATCCGCTTCCAGCGAACGACGAATCCACCGTCCTCGCGTCCAAGGAGTCTCACCTCCCATGAAATTCGATGCCGTTGTCATCGCCACCGGTCCAGCCGCCTCCAACGTCGTTTGCGGGCTGACCCTGAAAGAACGGGGCCGGCGCGTCGCAGTGAAAGCGGGCGCAGAGCAGGTGCTGGTGCTCGACACTGCCAATACGACGGCCAATACGACGGCCAATGCGCCTGCCAGCACGACGACTGGCGTCCAGTGCCAGAACGCTGGCAGCTTGCACCAGTGGGCGACCGACCGCCAGCCAGGCAAGAGCGTGCTCATCATCCGCGCGTCCGACCAGGTCGTCCACTTGCCACTCGTAGCCGCTGTCAAGCCTGCCAGCGCCACCGACGACACTGCCAGGATCGCCGTCACTCCCGACAATGGCGAGTATGCCGGCGCCATGTGGGTCCCTTCTTCGGCCGTCGCCGAAGCGCTCGCAATCCTTGCCGAGAATCCGCTCGAGGGCGACCGCTTGCTTGCAGCCCGTTGGCTCTCGGCGACGCCGGCCGGCAACCCGACCCCGACCATCGAGACCCGTAGTACCAAGGCCGTTCCCGTACCTCACGGCGAGATCGCCCGCCATCCGGCGGTGACCGCCGCCGAGCGCCGGCAAGCTACCCGCATGCTCTTCCGCCTGGTTCACAAACCCCAGGATGGTCCGGTTACTCGCTGGCTATACCGACCAGTGTCGTATCCCATCACTCGGCTGCTGCTTCCCACCCCCGTCAAGCCCAACCACGTCTCGACCGCCGTGTTGTTGCTCGGCGTGCTCGGATGCTATCTCACCGCCGGCCCGTCCTATTGGCACGTCGTCATCGGATCGGCGATCGTGCTCTTTGCTGGCTATCTCGATTCCTGCGACGGCGAAATCGCTCGGCTCAAACACGAAACGTCCAAGCTAGGAGCCTGGCTCGACACCGCTTCCGACGAAGCCACGACTCTCATGTACCTAGTTGCGCTCGGATGGCACGTCTACGGCAGGCATCCCCTTCCCTGGGTAGGCTGGAGCATCGTCGTCGGCGCGGGAGCCACCCTCGTTTCGATATTCGTCATCTACCACTATCTCATCTTCGTTTCCCATACCTGCAACAGCCAGGACTACCCGAGCACGAGCCTGGGGTTGCTCGCTCCTCTCGCCCATCTACTGCGTCGCGATTTCATCAACTGGGGAGCGCTCGTTCTCGTCATCGCCAACGCAGCCGCGGTAGCCTACGCCCTGCTCGTGCTCGGCTCGCTCGTAACCGCCAGCATCCTCTTGCCCCAACACCTGGCGCGCCGCCGGATGGACTCCTCGGTCGCCTGACGGCGACTCAGGGGAGCAACTCTGCCATCACGAGATCGACGGTCCTCTCGAGTGCATTCTGGAGCGGTGGAGTCAGCTCTTCGCCGAACGTGAAGGCGTCCTGGATCTGGATGCCGAAGATCACCAACTCCTTCGGCATTGGCAGGCCCACGAGGTTCCCGAGCTCGAGAACAGTGGGGAGATCCGTTTCGTGGACGGACCGCAGCCTCAGTGACGTCTGGAGGTGACGTTCGCCAAGACGCACTACAGTGCCTGGATCGGCGTCGGGCAGAACCATTGCATCGACGAGAATGACGCGATCCCAGCCGGTGACTAGCTCGAGCAGGGCAAAGCCTGCGACTTCCGACTCGACAATGTCGACAATGTCGACTAGCGGCGACTGATCGTAGCGGCCATTGACCGTCTCGCCGCGAGCATCGATCAAACGGAGCGCTACCTCTCTGGCCACGTATACCCCGATGCCGTCGTCGCTGAGGATGGTGTTGCCAAGGCCGATCACTCTCGTTCTCACGACCTTTCCTCTCGGCGGAAGCGCGGATCAAAGAGCCGGAATGCCAGTTCGACCATGTTGAGGGGTGTGATCGTTGCTCGTTGGTCCCCGTCGATGGCGGCGAAACCAGAGCGTCAGCGATACCCGACGTGGACGTATCTCGGTCGGATGGACATGACAAGGCACCCGAGGGAGCGCAGGCCGTTCTCGGTCTTTGGTCCT
>JAZDLZ010000176.1:0-2963 GCA_043801535.1 Pseudomonadota bacterium | reverse complement strand
AGGACCAAAGACCGGGAACGGCCTGCGCTCCCTCGGGTGCCTTGCCATGTCGATCCGACCGAGAGACATCCACGTCGGGTGTCGCTGACGCTCCGTTTTCGTCACCCTCGACGGGGACCAACGAGCAACGATCACACCCGGAAAGAGGTGGCGACTAGCACCAATGCCAGTCACTTGAGCAGCCTCGGTGGTCGGGGGCGGGCTATCGGCGAGGACGACGTCTGCTGGCGAGCATTCCCAGTAGCAGCAGGAGGGACACCGCTCCGGTAGACGCCCGAGCCCCGAAGGGGAGCTGAGCTGCTTGACCTACCCGACAACCGCAGCCCGTATCCGATGACTCCCCGGTGTTCGTCGCGTCTGGCGATCCTGCATCCACCTCGCCGGACGGAACGCTGTCCCCAGACACGTTGCCATCCACTCCGGGCACGGCGGCGTCGACGTCGCTGACCGTGGTGGCATCGGCAGTCGCCGCGCCATCGGCGCCGCCAGCCGCGTCATCGACTCCGCCCGCCGCGTCAACCGATGGAGAGGTCGCGTCCGTTCCGAAATCAGAGTCGGCCGGAGATGCATCGACGGCGCCTACAATACCGGCCAGCGGCAGTCTTATCTCGGTGAGATCGCCGCAGTCGGCAATGAAGATGGTGAGGCGGCCTTCGGTGGTGCCGGCGCCAGCAGGCGTGAAACGAACCTGCAAATCCACGCTCGCCCCGGGTGCGATATCGACTGGCCACGTGGTTGGCGCCGAGAGCTCGAACGCTTCGGTGGGCGAAACCTCTGCACCGGTGAGAGTCACTGTGTCCAGGGTGCCGGTGTGCGCGATGGTCAGGCTGCCCGTCGCCGGTCCATCGACCGAATGAATCGAGAGGGGGAATTGATCTGGGGTAAAGGACAGAACAAACCTGCCAACCATGCACTCGCCGTAGATGCAAAAACCACCTTCGCGGCACGACACTGGGTTCTCGCAGGTCGCGCCGTTTTCCGCTTCCAAGTCATCGGGACACTGATCGGTTCCGAGCGTACAGTACTCGGGAGCGTCGCAGTCATCGCCGGCAGGGCGGCACTCGACGCTCGCATCGGCGTTCGCATCGGCTGGGCAGGTCACCGATGTTCCGTCGCACCTCTCGGGAGCGTCGCAGGGCGCGTCCTCCCGTGCCGGGCGACACATCGTGGTCGTCAGGGTGCAGGTGCCATCCTCGCTGGCACCGCGCTCCGTGCTGCAAGCTCGACAGTCGCTGGTATCGCCATCCCCACACGCCTCGTTGCAGCAGATGCCGTCGGTGCAGAAGCCAGTGCTGCACTGGTCCGCATAGTCACAGGGTGTTCCCTGTAAGCGAACGAAATCGAAACCGAAGGCCGCTCCAGTGTCGCTCACCTCGTTCACGTCAAAGCGTTTGGCTCCCACAACCAGCAGCGAGGAGTCGAGCACCATGCTAGACCCAAACTCGTCGTCGCTCACGGTGCCAGCGGCCTGGAGCTCGGCGATTTGCGCCCACTGCCTTGCGGAGGATCTGGCAAACACGTAGACCGCTCCCTCCTTGACACCGTCTGTTCCTCCATAATCTGGCGCGCCAACCGCGGCAAGGCTCCCCCTGATCGCTACCGACTCGCCAAAACCCGTACCCGTGTAGCCGCTGGCAGCGACCAGCATCTGCTCCAGCCGCCAGTCCTGAGCATCACTGAGCGCGAAGACGTATGCCGCTCCGTACGCCTCGCTGTCTTCGCCGGCAGGCTGACCCCGGCATCCAACGATCAGGTTGTCCCAATCGACAGCCACCGAACCGCCGCAGCGCGCGTACTCTGCTGGTTCGCTGGCCTGCAGCTTCTCTATCCTGATCCAGGATGTGCCGTTGTAGTCGAAGACATAGGCCGCACCAGCGTGTTTCACTTCCCCGTCCGCAGCGTCGGCGGTGCCACCCGGCGCGCCAACCACCGCGGCATATCCCTGCAAATCGACCGTGTAACCGAACTCATGCATCGTTCCGCCATCGCCGGCGACCAAGCGATCGCGCTCCTCGAAGAGACCCGTCTGGTGGTTCCTGGCGAATATGTGGGCAGACCCGACACCGAGCTTCTGCGGGACGTCATACCAGTTGCTCATACCCACCAGCAGCGTGTCGCCGTCGAGAGCAACCGACGAGCCGAACCAGCAGGCAGCCTTGGCATGGCTCGAGATGACCTTCTGCAGGAAGGTCCAGGAGCCCTGCAAAGTCCGCTTGAAGAGGAACACGGCGCCAGTCGAAGTGCCCTCGTCATCGATCTCGTTGGGCGCCCCCACTGCGGCGATGTCGCCGCTGATGGCCACGTCCCAGGCATAGTTGGCCATGGTCGACTTGAGCTCGGCCTCGAGAGTGTCCTCGTGGCTCCACTCGGTCCCGTTCCAGACGAACACCTCGGCACCGAAGTACGGTTGGTCGCCGGTCCACTCGGTGGCACCAACGATCAGCGTGTCCTCGTCGAGATCGAGAGCCTGCCCAAAGTAGCTACTCGCGGCGATCGTGGAAGGCTCGATCACGTCCTTCTGGCTCCAATTCAGTGAGCCCAATGGATAGCGGGCGACGGCAACCTGGTCACCTGCTGCGATGCCGCTGGGAATCGCCGAGCCCTGCTCTGCTGGCACGGGCGCGCCGTCGTTGCTGGGCCTTTGACAGCTGGCTGTCAGCGCCAGCGCCAGCGCCAGTGCCAGTGACGGCGCCAGTGTCAGTGCGAATCGAGTAGTCAATCCATTCTTCTTCATAGTTCATCCTCCAGGCCAGAGCACGAGGCCATGGTGTGCTGCCACTATATAGCATCATGTTGTCGCGGAGTCCTTCTCCGCGAGGCCTGGGTGTGATCGTTGCTCGTTGGTCCCCGTCGATGGCGGCGAAACCAGAGCATCAGCGATACCCGACGTGGACGTGTCTCGGTCGGATGGACATGACAAGGCACCCGAGGGAGCGCAGGCCGTTCTCGGTCTTTGGTCCTCT
>JAZDLZ010000175.1:0-11045 GCA_043801535.1 Pseudomonadota bacterium | reverse complement strand
GGATCCGCGACCAGGACCGACGGGAATACCCTGCGACTTGGCCCAGTTGATGAAATCCCAGACGATCAAGAAGTAACCCGAGAACCCCATCTTCTTGATCACGTCCAGCTCGAAGACCAGGCGCTGTTCGTACTCGCCGGCATCGAACGACTCGCCGCGCTGCGCTCTCTCGGCCAGACGGCGCGAAAGGCCGGCGCGCGCCACCTCGTCGACGTAGCTGTCGAGATCGTGACCGGCCGGGACCTCGTAGCGGGGCAAGAAGTTCTTTCCCAGCTCCAGCTCGAGGTTGCAACTCGCGGCAATGCTGGCCGCGTTCTCGAGGGCGCCAGGGAAATCCGCCGCGAAGCTCGCCTCCATCTCGGCCGGACTCTTTACGTAGTAGGCGTCGGTCTGATGGTGCAGGCGCTTCTCGTCGTCGAGGGTCCTCTTCTGCTGGATGCACAGCAGGATCTCGTGGGCCTGGTAGTCGTCTCGCTCGATGTAGTGGCAGTCGTTGGTGGCGACCAGCGGAATGCCGGTCTCCTTGCTGAGCTGCCGGTACACCTCGTTGACCTTCTGCTGATCCTCGAGCCCGTTGTCCATGACCTCGAGATAGAAAGCGCCGGGCTCGAAACACGAGGCATACTCTTTCGCCACCTCGCGCCCCTTGCTCGCCCCGCCGCCAAGGACTGCCTGTGCCGTCTCGCTGCCCAGACAGGCAGACGTTCCGATCAAGCCGCTCGAGTGGCCGCGAAGGAGCTCCTTGTCGATGCGCGGATGGTAGTAGAACCCCTCCAGGAACCCCATCGAGTTGAGGTAGATGAGGTTCCGATAGCCAACTTCGTTCTTCGCCAGGAGCACAAGGTGGTAGTTGCAGCGAGTCGTTCGGTCGCGACGATCGTTGGCGACGTAAAACTCGCAGCCAATGATTGGCTTCACTCCGGCGGCTCTGGCGCTCTGGTAGAAATCGAGCGCCCCGAACATGTTGCCGTGGTCGGTAATCGCCACCGCCTTCATCCCTTGCGCGAGAACGTGCGGGAAGAGCTTGGCGGGACGAATAGCACCATCGAGCAAGCTGTAGGACGTGTGTAGATGCAGATGCGCGAACTCACCAGCCATGAGGTATCCTTATACTGCTATGCAAGTCCTACCTCAAACCGCCGAGGGCAGGTCCTCGAGGGCCTTTTGGCTTTCCCTGATATCCCAGGCCGCTTGCGGAATGGCAGCAACGACCATGCTCCCCGCCTGCGGTCCAGCCTCTGTGACGACAGGCGGAGACGCTGGTACGTCTCAAGGCTACGAGCTCGTCGTTCTCGAGCCTGCCAATGGTCAGCTTGGCCTCGCTCACGGCCAAAGTGCCGATCTCGCGCTCCGCTACGCAGACTCCACTGGCAGCCCGATCGCTGGCTCACTGGTAAGCTTCGGCATCGTCGAGGACCCATCGTTCCCTGGCCAATCGTCGGGTGGATCGTCGCTGAGCAGCCCGTTTGCGACGACTAGCCACGACGGCATCGCGACCGTGGCAGCTCTGGCCGGCGCCGCCAATGCCAGATTCCTGGTGAAAGCGGACGCCCACGGCGCGCCCACGGCGACCGTCTCCGTTGTTGTTTCCGATCAAGGCTTCGCCACGCTGATTGCATCGCCTCGCTATCTTGGCAAACGAACGGACATCATTGTTGCCGACATCGGCATTCACGCTCTGGCCGGGAAGCCGTGCAGCACCATCGATCCACTTGCGCCGCCGGAGGATGGCATCGTGGCGCGTTGCGAGCACTTCGACTGTGTGGCGAGCTATCCACTCGTTCCTGCTGGCCAGGCGTACACTTTCCTGGCAGTGGCCGCCGACGAAGCAAGCCGGGTCTTCGCTGCGGGCTGCATCGAGCTTCCGGCAACCCTGGTCGGCGCTGGAGCAACGCTGGCGATCGACCTGCCCGTCACCGATCTCGAGGTCGTGCTGCGCTCCCTCTATCGTGTCTACTCCGACCTGAATCTCGCCCCGTTGCGAGCACGCCTGCTCTCGCTCACGCCAGTGTGGCAGACCGCTGCCTGTCCTCTCGGAGCGGCTCAGCTCATCATCGATTCGATGGTCGAAACCGCCGGGGAATCGAATCCGCTCATTCAGAATCTCCAGGCCAACCGAGGGGACCTCGACGAAGGCGGCTGTCGTCCCTCCCGGCTGACCGACGGTTCGGCTTCGCTCGACGGCGAGATCATGGCTGTTCTGACCGCAACCGGCAACACCGACGATGAAGCCACCTCGGCGGCTTCGCGGCTATCGCGGATCGCCAGCGATCTCTACTCCCTGTTCTACCGGCTGACCGTCGAATCGACCATGTCGATAGCGATGACGGCTCCGACATCGGGAGCCCCGCACGTGGTCCAGCACCATCTCGACGCGATCGAGCTCACCTTGAGGGGCAATCCCCACCGGGTAGAAGTGCCGGCCAGCGATCGTCTCGTCATCACCGCAACCGCTCCAGCCACCCGCGACGGCTCCGCGCTGATGGTCGGCTCCCACGGCTATACCATTGCCCTCGGGCAAGCGCTCGCGAGCGCGTTCGTCGAGCTGGTGCTCGAGCCCAAAGGAATAGACAGCCCAGCGCAACTTGGCACCGCCATCCACGAGACGGCAGCCGTCGACGACATGTCCGGCTGCATTGCCATCAGCGCCGAATGCTGCTCTCGAATCGGACGTTCTCCATCTTGCCTTTCCACGACGTGCGCATTCGGCGTATCCAAGCTCAATCAGACGCTCTTCTCGCTCTTTTCCCTCTTTGCCAGCAATCAGATCGACTTCCGCTGGGAAGGCGCCGCCACCGCCGCCGACAACGACAACGACCTGCTCGTCGACACGCTCGCCGGCGGGATATGGTCCGCCCAATTCCTGCTCACCGATGGAGAATCAGTGCCCGTGTCTGGCTCGTTTCAGGCAGTGGCGGTGTGGTGAGCTGCTGGCTCATCGAACCCCTTGTGCGCCGGATGGAGTCGAATAGCACACGGAAGAAGCAAGGCTCGTCGGCCCGGGCCCAGCGAGGATTGGGCTTCGACAAGCGAGAGCAGCAACGGTCTCGCCCGGGACGGCCACGGTCGTGGTCGCAGCAACCGTAGCGGCGGGGAAGCGCTCGTCGCTGCCGCTCGTCGCTCGACCGGTCTTGGCAGCGCAGGAGGAAAGGCGCTCACCGAGGAGCGAAAGAATGCCGACGTACGCAAAGCCCACGGCAAACAGCACCAGGAAGGGTAGCGTGAAGTAGTGCCCGTGATGAATCGCGACCACCACCGCCACCAGGTGATAGAGGGCAAAAGCGAGCTCGAGATAGGGAACGAGGTTCTTGGCGACCCGGTATTTCTTCTCGGTCCATTCCTCGAATCGACCCAAGACGCCGTGCTTGGGGGTGCGCACAAAGTCGCTGCGATGCCCGGCGAGCGCCTCGATTACCGCCCGCGACTGGCTAATGCACAATCCAATCCCCACCGCCATCAAACAGGGAAGCCGGCGTAGCGCTGACCAGGTTCCATTGCCTATCTCCCGTTGGGAGACAACGTAGAAAGATACGATCGAAAGAGTCGTTCCAAAGAAGAGCGGCAAATCGATTAGCAGTACCTCACGAATACCGTGATGGGTCCGCACCACGAGATTCGGCAAGAGAAGCAAACAGAGGAAAACAATGAATGGATAGACCAGGTTGTTGGTGAGGTGAAAGACCGCCTCGATCTTGACTGTCAACGAGCTGGCCGACCGCAATATCGACGGAAGCAGTTTCTTGGCTACTTGGATGGAGCCCTTTGCCCAGCGGAATTGCTGGGACTTGAACGCGTTCATGTCGACCGGCAGCTCTGCTGGAACCGCCACCCGAGGCAGATACACGAACTTCCAGCCCAGGAGCTGCGCTCGGTACGAGAGGTCCATGTCCTCGGTCAGCGTCTCGTGATGCCAACCTCCGGCGTGCTCGATCGCGGTGCGTCGCCAGATGCCAGCGGTGCCGTTGAAATTGAAGAACCGGCCGGAACGAAAACGAGCGCCATGCTCGACAACGAAGTGACCATCGAGCATCAGTGCCTGGGTCTCGGTGAGCACGCTGTAGCGACGATTGAGGTGCTCCCAGCGTGCCTGGACCACGCCGACTTGGGCGTCGGCAAAGTAGTCGATTGTGTCCTCGAGAATCCCCGGCCCTGGGAGAAAGTCCGCGTCGAAGACCGCGACGAGCTCGCCACGGGCGCTCCTTAGCCCGTTTTCGAGAGCGCCAGCTTTGAACCCCTTGCGATCGTCACGATGAACGTATTTGATGTCGAGGCCTCGCGCCGCAAGCACTGCCACCCGGCGCTTGGCGATTTCGACAGTCTCGTCGGTCGAATCATCGAGCACCTGGATCTCGAGCCGATCGCGAGGCCACCGAATCCGCGCGACCGCATCGAGCAAGCGCTCGACCACATACATCTCATTGAAGAGCGGCAGCTGCACAGTTACCACCGGCTTTTGCAAAAAGCGACTACTCGGCTTGGGCACGTTGCGGCGGTACCGATAGTACAGATAGACGAGATGGCTACGATGAAATCCGTATACGGCTAGCACAAACAGCACCAGCAAGTATGCGCCAATGAGGATAGAGGCCATGGTCATGGTTCATGCTCCCCGAGGGAGAAGCGAACGAAGACTCGCACAGCTCACCGCGGGAGTTGTCACAAAAATGTAATTTTGCGTAATTGGTTGTAATGCTCGCCAGCGAACCGTAGAGAGAGAGCCCCGGCGACATGCTCGGCGCCGCCCTGCCGGCAATGGCCGAAGGTGAAAGGTGAAAGGTGATCTGGAGTCCTCGCGGCGGCGCGAAGTGCTAGAGCACCGAACGGCGCTCTAGATCTAGGCAGCCGGTTGGCTGAAAACGACACTGGCGAGAGTTTCTCTACTCCAAGGCCTCTCCAGGATTGCCTGCGCCTTTCCAGCAGTTATTGCCAATTCGGCTTGACACCGCCGCAATCCATTGGCGAATAAGATACGGCGGATTCCGGGGTGATCGTCGGCCAACGCCGAAAAGACGTCCATCCCTTCGGTGATTCCCAGGTGAACGCTAACGATCACGGTGTCGATGCGGCGCCCGGGCTCACCCAATAGTGCCAGCGCATCGACTCCGGTTGCTCTGAAGACCGCGCGGCGTCCGAGCGCCCGGAGATCGCGGTCGAGAGTCGAGCACACGTCTTGCGAGCTCTCGACGACCAATACCGTAGGCTGCTCGGCCTCCCGGCGCCGCTCGAGCGTGCTCAGGACAATCTCCTGAATTGCATCCTCTGCTGGTGCCGAGGGTTGCCTGAAAGCAACGGCAAACGAATGCTCTCGACCACGATCCTCGGTGCGGACAACTTCGGCGGAAAGCCCAATCCCTTTCATTCCAGGAAGCTGAAGCAGTAGGCGGATGCGTTCGCCTTGCTCGAGGCGAGGATCGCCAATCAGCAAGGCTCCACCCGCGGACAAATCCTGGACGACAAAAGTACCGGCGAAGCGGCAGCGAGTCAGCACTATCGCAGACGCTACGACCTCACATCTCGGATGCTTGCGACGCTCGCGTCGTGGCAACCAATTCACCATTCAACGTTCCCCTTTCGTCCATTCGTCCATTCGTTGGGGTTGACTCTCGTCTCTGAGCACAGCTCTTGGGACATTCGACTCTGCGGTATTTCGATATCGAACCTCCTTGTTTTCCTGCCGCCGATAATCGGCTGCGATCCTCCAGCTCTCCAATCACCCTTTCCCAAAAGAAACAGCAGTCGGGTCCGACAACGAAAGCTAGTCAACCAATCAAAGGTTCCCAGAGCGATAGCCAGACTCTTGGCTGGGCCGATAGCTAGAGCAATAGCCGACACGATAGATGGACCGATTGGATGACGCCATCTTGGCCCGGAGCCGAGTCCTTCTCTCCATTCCGACACTGTCGACTCACGTCTGTCAACTTTCGAGTTGGAAAAAGAATGGGCAACGACCGGCACCAGAATGAATCCCTCGAACGGATCCGTTTGGTGGTCACCGCTTGAGGCTGTGGCTGTGGCTGTGGCTGCGAATACGGTCGCGGTTGCTGCGGTTGCGGTTGCTCGTTCGTCACGCTGCTTCTTCCACCGCTGGTATTCCCCAGACGATGCGCGCGATTTGGCAGTTCAGCTGGGTCCGAACAGCCTCGCCGGGATTCTGCAGTATTCCCCTCTGCCCCTTGCATTCGACGTGAAAGATCGGATGCTTGGCGACAAACTTGAGCCCGAAGCTCACGAAAATGTGGCAGGGGAATCATAGCGCGGCTCACGCCGCAGCCAAACGTCGGTGGACACCGGACGAGCGTTGCCCTTTAACGATCAACGACCCGCAGGAAGGCTAACCGGTCTCGAGGTAGCGGCGCTCCAGGTCGGCGAGGAGACGGGCGCGCTTTTTCGATGAGCGGGCCTTGCGCATGAAGGCGCGGCGGCGGAGGGCGTCCAGGGCGAGCAGAGGAGAGTGGAGCCCTCCTGGACGAGCCCGGATCCGGCATGAGCGCGGCCGTGGATGCGGCGGCGGTGGCTCTTTGGGTGCTTGAAAGCGCGCTCCAAGTCGAGGTTGTCGATGGGGAGATTGGTAGAGTCGGCCGCGGCGAACAGGCCGTGAGCAAAACTGATCATAACGGCGCCAAGGTGGGCTCTGGCGGGGTCGAGGCAATCCCAGACACTGGCCAGAGTCTGGGCATGGCGTCGGACGGCAGCGAAATCGGCCTCGACAGCGCCCCGACCGCGGTCGATGCACCCGACCAGGCGCTCGAGAGAACGGTGCGCAGCACCGGGTTTCTGAAACGCGAGGAGGCGGCGCAGCGACGCCTGGACTTCGTCGAGCGCGTCGGCCATGCGCACGCCGGGTGGATGCAACGGGCCGCCTTGGTCGTCGGCTGCTGAGCTCGTGCTCACGCGATACGCCAACGAGCGGCTCCTGTTTGTTTCGACTGGCGTCGTCCATGCATGCTCAGCGGTTCGTGCTGGGCTACTCGACAACACACACAGCGCTACAGCCGTCTCCCGACGATTCATTGCCATCGTCGCACTGCTCGCCGGTGTCCACGACGCCGTCACCACAGGTCGGCAGGAGACACGCGAGGCGACAGCGGTCGGGGAACAGATCGCTGTTCATTGTTGGCGGCTTGGCAATCTCCAGATCCTCGTTTCCCCAGCACTGCACCTCTCCGTTGCTCATCAGCGCGCATGTGAATCGGTGAGCATACATTCCGCTTGCGACTTCCCGGAACCCGTTGCCTGGTGGAGCAGGCACCACACCTTCCTCGTCAGAGCCCCAGCACACGGCCTCTCCCCCGTCCGTGACCGCGCAGGTATGCTGATATCCGGCGGAGACGTCCACGAAAGTGCCATCCGGGGGTGTAGCGCGACCTTCGGCGTCATCGCCCCAACACACTACTGCGCCGCCGGTTGTCAGGGCGCAGGTATGCTCCGTGCCTGCCGAGACCTTCTTGAACAACAATCCTCCCGGAGGGGATCCAGGGTTGACGCTGGCTGTTCCAAACCAACACGAGATCGTCTCGTCGGTTCGTACTCCGCAACAATAGGAACTGCCGCAAGAAACCTGAGAGAACGGCCCAGTTGGAACAGTGCCGATGAAAGATGCCAACCCCCAGCAATACACAGTACCGACTGCGCTGATGCCACACGAATGCTTCGCGCCCGCCGTGATCTGGAGGAAGCCACCGACCAGCGGTACTTTGGCCTGACCTGATCCGTTGTCGCCCCAACAGACAGCTTGCCCGATGCTGGACAATGCACAAGCATGATTGGTGCCAGCGGCGATCTGCGTGAATCTCCCTGCCGGCGGGGAGAGGACCGCGGAGTTGTTGCCCCAGCACTGAATTGTTCCATTGACCCGTAGTCCGCAGGTGAAGTCGCTTCCACGGGCGAGTTGGACAAAGAGCGCATCTCCGTCGTCGCACTGCTCACCATGGCCCTCGTCAACGAAGCCGTCGCCGCATCGAGACGTTGTGCCATTGACTAGACTGCACGTGGAATTGCAGACATTGCAAGCGGTCTTGCCGTATTCGCAAACCTCTGTGTCAGCATTGCCGTCGTCGCACTGCTCCCCGGTGTCCTTGATGCCGTCACCGCACCTGGCCGGCGTACAATCCGTTCGACACGCATCGGGACGAGTGTCACTGTTTGACTCCGGCCCGCTTGAGCTCGAATAGCAGGTGACTTCGCCGTTTGCCTTGCGTGCACAGTACGGACTGATTTCTACTGCGCTTCCGGCCGGCAAATACCATGAATAGTCGCCGAAGCACGTGACAGAGCCGTCATAGGCAAGAGCACAACTATGCTCACCGGCTGAAGCCACCGCCTGGAAGACTCCGTCCGGCGCATGGTGAGACTTGTAGGTCTTGCTGAACGCCCACCCCCAACATTTCAGCTTGCCATCTACTCCCAGCGCGCAGTGGTGGTTCTCGCCAACCGATACTGCGGTGAAAGAACCGTAGGGCTTTTCCCGATCCGCCGCATCATACCCACCCCAGCAGACCAGGCGGTGTTCGGAATCGACGCCGCAAGCCATGTTTTTGCCCGCCGATACCTGAACGTATTCAATGCCAACATCATTGTACGGCGTAGCCTTTCCCCGATCGTTGTCTCCCCAGCAATCCACAAAGCCACCAACCCGAACGCCGCAGGTGAAGCCATCCCCGGCGTCGACCTGCACAAACCGGCCATCCGGCGGCGTGGATTGCCCGTAGCTGTTCGCCCCCCAACAAACGACACGTTCGTCCGGCGCAATGGCGCATCCGTGACCGTAGCCCGTGGTCACTTGTTTGAGCTCGCCAGGAGGCGGCTGTTCAATCGAAAACCAACAGGCGATTCGTCCGTCATCGCGAAGCCCGCAGGAATCGGCAAGCTGCGTGAAACGAGGAAACTCGGCGTCGTCGTCACATTGTTCGCCGTGGTCGACATCGAGGACTCCGTCGCCGCAATACGTCCTGCGCCCCTGCGACAAGTGACACTGGTCGTCACACACGGGACAGTCGGAAACCCCGTATGAGCAACTCTCGAGCTCGATATTGCCATCGTCGCACGATTCGAACCAACTCTGAAGCGCGCCATCTCCGCATACTCCGACTCGGATACACTCAGCGCTACAGCCGTTGCCATCGTCCACTTGATTCCCGTCATCGCACGGTTCACGTTTATCGGGCGCACCGTCGAGGACTCCGTCGCCGCAAGAAGCGGGTTGGCAAGTTGTTCGGCAGGCGTCGGGCACCCTGTCGCTGTTGCCGGGCGGTCTTGCCTGTCCGTCCCAACGGTCGAGCCCCCAACACCGAATGATCTGGTCTGCGCCAATGCCGCACGAGTATCCGGCACCCACCGCCACCTGCACCATTGGGAGCGCCGGCATCTCGAAGCCTTCGGACTCGTAGAGCTCTCCCCAGCACTCGACCGAGTTGTCAGGGTGGCGTCCGCAAACGTGTGTCTGCCCGGCAGCGAGCTCCACAAACTCCGAGTCAGGGATCAGCATGGCTCTCGCGCCATATCCCCAACACACCGCCCGCTTGTTCCCATCGAGTACGCCGCATGCGAAGGTTGGTCCTGCAGCTATGTTCCTCATCCTTGCGCCAGGCGCCGATTGGACGTCAAAAGTGTTCGCTCCCCAGCACGAAACCTCTCCAAGAAAGTCACGCGCACACGCGAAATCGACTCCAGAGACGATCTGCTGAAACTTGCCAGCGGGCGGTTGCTTGGATGACAGCCAACCCCAACACGAGAGCGTGCCATCGACTTTGATCGCGCAACTATGGACGTCTCCGGCGGAGACCTGAGTCACAGTGCCGGCAGGTGGAGTGGATTGACCTTGATCGTTGGCTCCCCAGCATTGCACCGCCCCGTTCCTGGATACGGCGCAGGTGTGCCTTTCACCGGTAGCGACTTGGACGAACTCCCCGGCCGACGGTTCGTCGGTACGCCCAATCACCTCTCCCTTGGCGTTTGTGTTTGACCCCCAACACTTCACCGCTCCAGTTTCCAGCACACCACAAGCATGGGATGAGCTGGCCGCGACTTGGAGGAAACGCAGGTTTCCGGAGTCGCACACCTCGCCATCGTCGAGAACACCGTCGCCACATCCGGCGCGAAGACACGACGTCCGGCACGCATTGGGCTCGCTGTCGTTGTTCGCATCGCTGTCGTCACATTGCTCGCCGGCACTCGTATCGACGGCTCCGTCGCCACAAAAACTGGTGGCGCCAGGTTCAAGCCGACATTCGACCGTACACACCAGACATTCAAGCTCACCGTAGGCGCAGATTTCGGTCGTGGTATTTCCGTCGTCGCAGTGCTCATAGAGCACGTCGACGACGCCGTCGCCACACAGGAGCACTGCGCCTGGACACGATTGACACTCTGCGTTGCAGACTTCGCATTCGACTGCTCCGTACGGACAAGTCTCGGTCACGGTGTTCCCGTCATCGCAGGACTCTCCATAGTCTACGATTCTGTCTCCACAGGCAGGGACGGCGCCCTCTACGACATGGCAATGCGCATCGCACACCAGGCAGCCTGCTTCTTCTGGCGCGCATCTCTCGGTAGTCGCATTGCCGTCGTCACAGTCTTCATGGCCCTCGTCAACGACGCCATCGCCACAGATGGCGATGATGCCAGCGGCCCGATGACAGCTCTCGTCGCATACGGTGCATTCGCCTTGGCCATAATCACAGTCTTCCGTTTCCGAATTGCCGTCGTCACACTCCTCGTCGTTTTCGACGACCGCGTTTCCACACACCGACTGGGTGCCTTGAGGACATCCGATGCAAAAGGACAGCAGGAGAATCAGCAGAAAGAGAGGTCTGGTATGCATAGCAGGCTCCGTTGGCAATTGAATGCTATCGTGGGCGGCATCCTGCTACCCTTGCTCTGATGTAGTCAATAGGCGGCTCGATGCCGGGTGTGATCGTTGCTCGTTGGTCCCCGTCGATGGCGGCGAAACCAGAGCATCAGCGATACCCGACGTGGACGTGTCTCGGTCGGATGGACATGACAAGGCACCCGAGGGAGCGCAGGCCGTTCTCGGTCTTTGGTCCTCT
>JAZDLZ010000706.1:0-2974 GCA_043801535.1 Pseudomonadota bacterium | reverse complement strand
ACCCCTGCCACGCGGAAAGTGCCGGAGGCGGGATTCGAACCCGCAAGCCCTTTCGGGCGCAAGATTTTAAGTCTCGCGTGTTTGCCTTTCCACCACTCCGGCTCGCGACGACTCTAGCAGGCGCCGCTTCGGGGAGGAAGGGGGGCTCGAGACCAGCCCTAAAACGGCGATAGTGACCACGAGCGCAGCGCGGCTTCGCCGCGCGGAGGGGGGGCCCCGTTGGGCTTTGCTCGACGGGGGGGACGGCGAGGGCTCGCAGCCGCCCTTAGATCGAGTCGCGGCGCTGCACCAATTTGGTGGTCGTCCGGGAGATGACGCGCCGCGGTCCCCCTCCTCGGAGAGGGAGGACCCGTCGGAGGTCTCCTCCGACGGGGGGCGGCGAGGGCTCGCAGCTGCCCTTAGATCGAGGGGCGGAGGGGTGGTCTTGAGGCGCGCTAGCGCCGGATCAGGGACCAGGGTATTTGTCTGCAAAAGCGTGACTCGTTTGCTAATGTTGCGAGCCCACAAGGCAACGACTGGAGATGTGGAGATCAGCCAAGATGAACGAGCACGAGCCGGTTGTTCGCGCCGACATGCGTAGTCCAGGAACCTATTGGGTTACTCTCGATCGGCCAGAGGCTCTCAACGCCCTGAGCAGACCTGTGCTCGAGTTGCTCGCGTTGATTGCCGAGCAACTGGCCAATAGCTGCGAAACCCGTCTCGTGGTAGTTACTGGGGCTGGAGAACGGGTCTTTTGCGCCGGCGCCGATCTGAAAGAGCGCAGCACCATGTCGGAACAGGATGCGTTCGCCTGGGTGTCGCTCGCTCAGGATACTTTCGCTCGGTGGGCACGATTGCCAATCCCGACGGTGGCCGCCCTCAATGGTTCTGCTCTTGGCGGAGGTCTCGAGCTGGCGCTGGCTTGCGATTTCCGTGTTGCGGTCGAGGGGGCGGAGCTTGGCTTGCCAGAGGCTCGTCTCGGCATTGTTCCAGGAGCGGGCGGAACTCAGCGGCTGCCCCGACTCGTTGGCGTGGCCAGAGCGAAGGAGATGATCCTCCTCGGCCAACGAATCTCGGCTGCCCGCGCCCTGGAGATCGGGCTGGTGAGCAGAGTCGTGCCGCCGGCGGAGCTCGGTTCGGCAATCGATTGGCTTGCTTCCGAGCTTGCTTTGGTTGCTCCGCGGAGCGCAGTGCTCGCCAAGGAGGCCATCGATCGAGGAATGTCGGTGAGCCTCGACGAAGGGCTGGCTATCGAGCGAGCCTGCTATGAGAGAGCTCTTTACACTCGTGACCGCCTGGAAGGCATCAAGGCTTTCCTCGACAAAAGACGGCCTTGCTTTTTCGGGAGATAGCGAATGCCAACAAATCGGGTTGAAGAACCTCTTGCGGCCAAGCTCGAGCAGATCAAGCGAGGTGGAGCGTCGGAGTACCATCGCCGCCACGATGCCGACGGCAAGCTATTCTGCCGCCAGCGCATTGCCCTGCTGCTCGACGACGGTGGCAGCGATTTCGTCGAAGACGGTCTGCTCGCCCGGCAAGAAGCGCCGGAGCTTCCTGCCGACGGCGTGGTGACCGGGATTGGTCGGATTCACGGCCGTCCAGTAGCCATCATGGCCAACGACTCGACGGTGAAAGCCGGTTCTTGGGGGGGCATCACCGTCGAAAAGATAATTCGGATCCAGGAGACGGCGGGACGCTTGCGGATGCCGCTCGTCTATCTCGTCGATTCGGCTGGGGCCCGCATTACCGAGCAAGTCACCATGTTCCCTGGCCGACGTCATGCCGGACGGATTTTCTACAACCAGGTCGAGCTGTCTGGCTACGTTCCACAGCTGTGCCTCCTTTTTGGCCCATCCGCGGCGGGCGGTGCCTACATTCCCGCCTTTTGCGACGCCGTCTTCATGGTCGAACGCAACGCCTCGATGTATCTCGGCTCTCCGCGTATGGCAGAAGCGGTCATTGGCGAGAAGACGACCCTGGCCGAAATGGGTGGGGCGCGCATGCACTGCGAAGTGTCAGGGTGTGGCGACGTTCTGGCAGCCACCGAGGAAGAGGCGATCAGCGCTGCCCGAGCGTATTTGGCGTTCATGCCTCAATGCACTGCCGATCAGCCGCCCCTCGTGGCCGCCCGGCCGCCACTGGCCGGGGCTCGCTCGCTAGCCGAGACGATTCCGCTCTACCAGAACCAACCGTTCGACATGATGGATGTCATCGACGCTCTGGTCGACGAAGGGTCGTTCTTCGAGATCAAGCGTCTCTTTGCTCGCGAGGTGATAACAGGGTTGGCTCGTCTCGGTGGTCGTGCAGTCGGCATCGTTGCCTCACAGCCCGCCTGGAAGGGAGGAGTGCTTTTCGTCGATAGTGCGGACAAGGCAGCTCGGTTCATCTGGTTGTGCGACGCATTTCGGATACCTTTGCTCTTTTTGGCCGACGTGCCTGGCTTCATGATTGGCACTCGTGTCGAGAGGCAGGGCATCATCCGGCACGGCGCCAAGATGATCAGCGCGGTGAGCGAAGCCACGGTGCCGAAAATCTCGGTGATCGTTCGCAAAGCATACGGCGCCGGGCTCTATGCGTTCTGTGGGCCAGCATTCGAGCCGGATGCCGTCCTGGCTTTGCCTACTGCCCAGATCGCAGTGATGGGACCAGAGGCGGCAGTCAACGCCGTATACTTCCGCAAGATCCAGGCATTGCCGGAGAACGAGCGCCCTGCCTACGTCGAGGAGCTGCGTCGCCGCTATCGGGACGACATCGACCTCTTCGGGCTGGCTTCGCGGCTGCACGTTGACGCGGTGGTGCCAGGCGAAGAGCTTCGTGTCGAGCTGTTGCGCCGGTACGCGAACGCAGAGCGCAAGCAGGTGTCCACCTACCCCAAGCGTCGGTCAGTAACGCCGGTGTAGCCCAAACAAGCAGGCTTCTAGCTAGATCCTGCCGACAAAGTGGGTTCCGGCCTTCCCTTCGAGGGCCTCGCGCAGCGACTCCGGATTGGTGATGA
>JAZDLZ010000118.1:0-10184 GCA_043801535.1 Pseudomonadota bacterium | reverse complement strand
TCGTTTCTCGACTCTCGATCAATGTGTTTCTGTCTAGACAGGCTCTTCCCCGTCACAACGCCTATCAAACGTAAGGATGGTGATAAGAACGATCGGTAGCTTTGCCAGTACCGATCGTCGGACACACAGCGCCCGCTGCACCTCTCCATAGCGAGTCGACAGAGAAACGGCATCCAGTGTCCATCTCGATTCAGCATCATCCTTGGCCTCCAGCCACAGGGTGGCCTCTCCCAGACGAGCTCGAACCCTTCCTCCGATGATTTCCGCGTCGAGTCCCTCTGCCAAAGGGAAACTAGTGACGATTCTTCGTACCGAGCTCTTCTTCACTCGGAAACACGATCGGAACCGATCGACAATCTCCAAGCGCGCCCTCGGACGGTCAAGCACGACCTCACGCTCACAGGCGATGCCAATCCTTCGATAGCCATCATGGCAGACAGAGCATCGCCATACTCCGGTTGCGTCGTCGATCTCCACGAACCTGGCCCGAGCCCGAGCTCGATCCGGCAAGGCGAACGGCCGGGTCGACAGGATGGGAGATGGCTCGAGACCGTCGACGCAAACCGTGGCGTGCGCTGCCACTCCGCGGAAGCGATCTCTGAGTGCTGGCCTACCCAGGTAGATCCCGGTTCCCGGATCGACGACAATCGGTCTTCCTGCCAGCCAAACGGTGACCGCCAGCGCGTCATTGTGCGCGTGGCCACCGACCCCGTCTTGTCCGTGTGGACCGGCTCGCACAATCACCATGTCGCCTCCCAGGCCGCCGCTCCTCGCGAGATACAAACCGAAAAGAGGAGATGCCCACGCCGACGGCCACGGCCTCGGACGCATCGACTGATAGGCAGAGTAGCCAGCGGCGCCAGCCAGCCAAGCGCATTCTTCGGACCACGGTACTCCGACGAGCCGCTCGCTCTGGCCGAAGACCGTCGCGAACGGCGCCAATGGCAGAGCATTGGCGGACGATCGAATCGCCGGCGGGAGAACGACTGACCCATCATCGTCGCCTATGGCAGGGTCCTTGCCAGCAGGATCCATCGTTGCGACAAGCCACTTGAGCACTGCGCTCGCGGCCTTCAGCACCGTGGGAAGCGGCTTGGCTCTGCCAGCTCGTGCCGTCACCAGCGCTGCCACGAGAAGCTCCGCGACGAAGCGCGCATAGCCGCTCGATCCCTCCGCGCCACCGCCGTCGGCAAGGACTTGTCTGGCCGCCGCCTTCTCCAGGCCTTCGAAGCCGATCTCTCGCCAGCCGACCGTTGCGCCGCCGGCAGTGCCAAGGGCAGTGCCACAAACGCACAGTCCCAGTAGCTCTCCCAACAGATGGCTGCCAACTGCCAGGCCGTGCTCTTCCAGGTTCAACGCCAACCATCGCCCGTGCTCGGCAAGAGAACGCGCGACCGCTCGAATGACGGGTTGGCGTAGCTTCCATGGTCGGACAAACGACACCGCGACCCACAGATTCCAGGCACGAATTGCGACCTCGAGGGGCGAGCTCCACGCCGAGGATCCGGGTGGATTCGCCTCCAGCCAAGACGTGACCTCTCTCTCGAGGTTATGGAGGAGCATCTCACCCTCGGCAGCGGTCCGAGCGACTCGAGCTCCGGCAGCGATTGCCACGAGCCGTCCCAGTCTACCCGCCTCCCAGGCGAGTCGCGCATCGTAACCGCACGTCGACGAGGGACGCCAATCGCCCTGACTGCTACCGCACAGCAACGCGTGCGCGCGATCCACGATTCGCGCCCGAGCTCCGGGGCAGTCGAGCTCGAGAGTACGCATTCTCGCATCGTCGTCGCCTTCCGCCAATGGAGAGGGAGCTGCGAGCAGCGCCGCACCCAGTCGACCTGCATCCAGCATCGACGTCGACATCGACATCGACATCTGGGTCTGGGAACCGAACACTGACCTGTTCGACAGGATTGGCGGCGCTTTCCTTCGGCGGCGGATCGCAGCGCGAAGACGAAAGACAGCGGTCTTTACGACACGTCTCGCGCCTGCTGCCCGCGCCACCCGCGCGGAGTCCCACACTCGCTCCAGCATCATGGATCGGGGGCGATCAGCGCCCGGCGACAAAGCGGCCTTCGACGGAGCCAGCTCGCTCTGACTCGCGCCCCGCGCGGTTCTGGTTGGCCACCCTTCGAATACCGACCGCTCGTGTCTTGAATCTGTCATTCGTTCTGGCAGCGTAGTGTCGGAGCCACCCGATGAACCATCAAACCCATCCATCTCCATCTCCATCTCCACCTCCATCTCCACCTCCCTCTTTCGTGCCAGCCAATGCGCACAGCCTGCTGTGCTTCTCCACCACGGCGATGCCTGTACCGACGAAGTGTCGGCCACGCTGTGGATTGCCTGCCGTCAGCTTGGGCATCGTCGTCAGCCTCGTCGCAACGCTTTGGACTATCTCGTCCTACGCTCTATCCAGCGATAGCTCTGTCGCCGCTTCGGCGCGTTCGGCGCAGGCGCAATCCGATAACTGTGTCTGTTCCACGCCAGCCGCGCACAACAGCGTCAGCAGCAATGACGATGACGGAGATCCAGTCGAACAACTGCTGCGAGCAACGGTCGCCATCGACGGCAACGGCGTATACGGCGCCGGCATTCTTATCGACCCCAGACGCGGGCTCATCTTGACAAGCCATCATGTCGTGGAGGACATGCGCAAGCCATTGGCAACCATGAAAGACGGCCGAGCGAGCGAAGCAGTGCTGATTGCGTCGAATCGCAAACTGGATCTCGCCGTGCTCAGCGCTCCAGGCCTGAAATCGACCAGCCAGCCACCGCCGCGACTTGGGGATCCAACCAAGCTCCGTCCTGGCGAAGAAGTGTTCACCATCGGTTCTCCTCGTCAACTCCCGTTCACCGTAACCCGCGGCATTGTCTCCTTTGTCGATCGTCCCATGGAGGAAGCGCGGTATTTGCAGCTAGACATGGCGATCAACGAGGGCAACTCCGGTGGGCCAGTATTCAATTCGCGGGGCGAGATAGTCGCCGTGATGTCTTTCATCCTCAAGCGAGCACAAGGCCTGTCCTTCGCTCTGCCGATCAGCTATGTCACTACTGCTTTTTCGTCCTCACCAGAACTATGACTACCCCGGCCCACGTATTTTGGATGCCCCCAATGCAGGCGTTTTCGCGCTGAACGAGCGGCGGCAAGTGCCCTTGGGAGATCCCAGGCGAAGTACGCAACCAAGGCAAGAGGAACCAATAGCTGCCGCACGTACCTCATGCGCCATCTGGTATTCAAACAACATGCCGGCCCGAGTCCTATGCCGTGCATTCACGAGGTCGCGGGAAAGCCACCGCAATGCGCGCGGCAAGCGTGACTCCACTCGTCATGTGCTCCAGCTATACATCGGCACACTGATCCTGTGTAGTTTCCACCACGGAAGAACATCAGTACCCGAACAGCGCAGGAGCCTTTGGCCTTGAACAGCTCGCACCACCTTGCTACGGTGCCAACCAACACGTCCATGAAGATCGCCTTCACCCACAATCTCCGTCTTACCGACAGCGAAGACGAAGCCGAATTCGACTCAGCCGATACCGTAGAAGCCATCGCTGCAGCATTGGCAGCGGCTGGTCACGAGGTCGCCAAGATCGAAGTCTCGGGACCAGCCTCGCATCTCGTATCGCGACTCGAAGCGTCTGACCCCGACCTGATCTTCAATACTGCCGAAGGTCGTAAAGGCAAGGCACGGGAAGCATTCTATCCCGCGCTCTTCGAGGAGCTCGGGTTCCCCTACACTGGCTCGGACGCGTATTGCCTTACTGTCACTCTGGACAAATGGCTCACCAAGTTGGTCTTGGCTAGCCACGGCATCGACAGCCCTCGCGGGCGACTGGTCTTTCCGAATGACCTGCAGCGCATTCAGGATTGTGGGGTTGGTCTATCGTTTCCGGTAATCGTCAAGCCCAACTACGAAGGCTCATCGAAGGGCATTGGCGAGGAAGCCGTGGCCAGGGATCCGAGAGCGCTGGCCGCCGTGCTCAAACAGGCTCTGGTGGCCTATCCCAACGGGGTAGTCGTCGAAGAATTCATCCCGGGTGTCGATATCACCGTCGGCTATCTCTCCGGGATCGGGGACGACGGAGTTCTCTCTCCTTGCGAATACGTCGTCGATCCGCAGGCGCGCAATCGCTACAACATCTATGACTATCGGCTCAAGAACCAGAGCTCCTCGCTCGTCCACGTACGCTGCCCGGCCGACATCCCACGCGACATCGCCTCTCGCCTCCGAGTGATTTGCCGTACCATCTACTCACTCCTGGCGATTCGCGACGTCGGTCGCGTCGATTTCCGACTCGGTGACGACGGCCGCATCTATCTTCTCGAAGTCAATGCGCTCCCCTCGTTGGAAAGAGGATCGGCGCTGTTTGCGGCTGCCGCTCATGCCGGACTCTCTTTCCAGACGGTCATTGCCACCATCGTCAAGAGCGCTGCCCTCCGCTGGAAGCTGGCAACCGCCGAGCAACTCGGGTTTGTCTTCCACAAGCGCAGCCAGCAAGTCCGCATCGGCTTCGCCTACAACGTCAAGCGGGTCGGCTCCAAGGGCGGAGACGACGCCGAGGCCGAGTACGATCCGCCGGAAACGATATCCGCAATCTCCGATGCGCTCGCTTCGTTCGGCCATGCTGTCGTCCATCTCGAGGCCACGCCAGACCTGCCCCGTCTCCTTCTCGAGGCGGACGTAGATCTGGTGTTCAACATCGCCGAGGGTGTTGTCGGCCGCAATCGCGAAGGTCAGGTTCCCGCGCTCTGCGAGCTGCTCGGCATTCCGTATACCGGCTCGGACTCTGCCACGCTGGCCATCGCCCTCGACAAGGCTCTGACGAAGAAGGTGCTCCGCCAGCATGGCATCGTTACACCCGAGTTCCAGCTCTTCGAAACTGGCCGCGAACGACTCTCCCTCGCCCTCCGATTCCCGGTAATCGTCAAACCCAATGCCGAAGGCTCTTCCAAGGGTATTGCTGGCACCTCGGTTGTCGACGACGAACCGTCCATGCGTGCGGCAGTCCGAGCTCTTATCGACAAATATCGGCAACCTGCCCTCGTCGAGGAGTACATTCCGGGACGCGAATTCACCGTTGGCCTGCTGGGCGAGCGCCGTCCCAGAGTGCTGCCGCCAATGGAAATCTGTTTCAAGGACACCAGCAAAGAACGGCCAATCTACGACTTCCAGGTCAAACAAGAGTGGGAGAAACACGTAGAGTACAAGTGTCCAGCTCCCCTCACTCAAACCGAGAGCCGCCTGATTGAGCGACTCGCCCGGGAAACCTTCGGTGCGCTCGACTGCCGCGACGTTGCCCGGGCAGACCTGCGCATGAATCCTCAAGGACAGATCTACGTTCTCGAGGTCAACCCCCTGCCCGGCCTGACTCCCGACTACTCGGATCTGGTGCTGATCGCCAAGGCAGCAGGCATCGACTATCGAACCTTGATAGGAGAAGTCCTCGCCGGTGGGCTCAAGCGAATGCGCGAGAAACGGCGGAGCTCCCAGAGCAGCTCCGCCGAGAAACACGAACGGCTCGAACGGGCAAGAGCAGCGATTCGCCAGTCTCCTCCTGTTGCGGTTGCGGTTGCGGTTGCGGCACCGGTGACCGTAGCGTCGGATCCTGGCACTGGCCAGCCTCCGGGCTAGGCAAATGGGCTAGACGGCAGGTGAACGAAGAAGCCATCACCCCGGCAGTAACGCAGCCGCCCAAAGATCACAAACGCGTTCGCGACCTGGGCATCGTCATTGGCAGGTACCCGACCGGTGACCTCAACGCAATCACCGACGTTCTCGGGGTGAGGGTCGGTCATACGACTCTCTTGGCCGGCGAAGGGAAGCTGGTTCCAGGCCGCGGGCCGGTCAGATCTGGAGTAACCGCCATCATGCCCTCGAAGAACGTGTTCTTCGAGCGGGTCATCGGCGGTTCCTTCGTTCTCAACGGCGCAGGCGAAGTATCCGGCATCACCCAGATCCAAGAGTGGGGACTACTGGAGACCCCGATACTGCTCACCAATACCATGTCGGTCGGGAAAGTCTCCGACGCCACCGTCAAGTGGATGATACGGCACTTCCCCGGTATTGGCGACGCCTACGACGTCGTTATTCCCATGGTCGGCGAGTGCGACGATTCCTTCCTGAGCGATGCCGTTGGCCGGCACATTCGCTCCGAGCATGTCTATGCTGCCATCGAACGAGCCTCGGGCGGGACGGTCCCGGAAGGCTCAGTTGGCGCTGGCACTGGCATGGTTACCTGCGACTTCAAGGCTGGCATTGGCACTGCTTCGAGGCGAGTGCGGGCCGGTCGCAGCGAAGAAGACCTCGTCGGCGTGCTCGTGCTTTCCAATTTCGGGGTTTGCTGGAACCTGAGGGTGGACGGAGTGCCGGTGGGAGAAATACTCGAGCCAGAGTATCGCCACGTCAACAAGCGCCAACACACCTATGGCTCCATCATCTGCGTCGTAGCCACCACTGCCCCGCTGCTTTCGCCGCAGCTATCTCGACTGGCCAAGCGTGCCGCCCTCGGGATTGGCAGGACCGGCAGCTATGCCGCCCATGGCTCTGGCGAAATAGTCATTGCTTTCTCCACCGCAAACAAGGTTCCTCGCCAGTCGGCCGGCATGCTCCACCAGATCGACGTGCTGCTCGATCAGGCGCTCGGTCCCTGCTACGAGGCGGTGGTCGAAGCTACCGAAGAAGCCATCATCAATTCGCTCTGTATGTCCCCCGACATGACTGGTAAGGGAAACAACTTCGCGCCTGGCTTGCCCCTCGAGAGGCTAGTCGAAATCATGGCCAAGTACCGGCCCCCGAAGTAGCCTCCAACTTCCCGCCTCACCAGTGCTTCTTTCTGGACCACTGCCGCTGCGATTGCCGGGCTTTCGCTGCGACTGTGTCCCGAAGTTGCCGATTCTGAGATAGTTGGCCACGAGCATGCTCGCCAAGGCAGTGAGCCCAATAATCGCCTCGGCTTCTCTGCCTGGGGCAGAACGGAGGCCGAGCTGCTGCAGCCGCCTGGCAATGAACACCAACAGCGACTTTACGACAAAAAGCCGCGCCCCCGTATAGCTCGCCACCGCTCGCATTATTGCCTGCCGGCGATCCCACACCAGAGTGGCAGCGTCGATCCCTAGCTTCTCGGCCGAGAACAGCTCCCTGAAATCCTGGTCCAACGAACCGGCCAGATCCTCTACTGGAGGACTATCCTCGTCCGTACGCTGGCGGTAGAAATCGCTGAGCGTGACCTGGATCTCGCTCTCGTCTGGCTCGATCGACGCGGGGTCGACTATCGGCGGCAGCTTGCCGATCTGCGCCATCATCCGATCCACGTACTCGAGCTTGCGCAGGGCGCCGGTACCAGCATAGCGCTCGCGCCAATTGCTCCCCGGAGTCAGCCAAACCGCAAAGGTCTCGGCGAAGTCCTCGTCTGGATGCTTCTGGGCATACCAGCCGGGAAGATGCCGCACGAAATCGGGACAGAACGGAACCGGAAGGTAGTCGTCCCGGTAGTCCCCGGCAAAGTCACCAAAAACCGCCGTCCATTCTGGTTCCTTGTGCAGCAGGTAGGCATAGTTCAGCGCATGGCCAGCCTCGTGGCGGAGCCCCATGAGGATGCGACTCGCGTCCTCGAGATCGTCGGCGTGCTCTTCCTCGTACTCGTAGAAACGCGAATCGACCAGGAAGAACGGAATACCAACAATAGGAAGCCCGTCCGGACAGCCCCACTCGCTGGCAATAAAGCAACGCGGTCGCAAATCAATGCCTGCGCCGGCCAACTCGGCATATAGCTGCTCGATGAGAGGCCAGATTGGGCTGCGTTCGAGACACAGCCCGAGCTGGTCAACGCGCTGGCCCCATAAGTCTTTACTCTGAAGGTTCGCCTGGTGGCTCACAAAGGGAAATGATGCAAGGGGCTGACCCGCCGCACAAGCTTTTGCATCGAAAAAAAACGCTGCACATCATTCCCGTGTGGCAAGATTGCCACATGCCATGTCCTATCATTTTGATTTTACGAATTTTTTTTAAGTAGCATTTTTACCTTATTGACTTCTTCTCGTGTCGTTTTCGGGGCGAATCGCCTGGTCGAGCTCCCCGCAAACCGGGGAAAGGCAGCCGTGAGAGCACACCGCCACGCGTGGCAAGGTTGCGCGCTGCTTCCCTGATCCGGCGCTAGCGCACCTCAAGACCTCCCCTCCGCCCCTCGATCTAGGGGCAGCTGCGAGCCCTCGCCGCCCCCCGTCGGAGGAGACCTCCGACGGGTCCTCCCTCTCCGAGGAGGGGAACCGCGGCGCGTCATCTCCCGGGCAATCACCAGCTTGGTGCGGCGCCGCGACTCGCTCCGCGCGGCGAAGCCGCGCTGCGCTCGTGGTCACTATCGCCGTTTTAGGGCTGCTTCCCTGTGCGTGGCAGCCCGAGCCACGGCGGCTGCGAGCACAGTGTCGAGCCAGCCGCTAGCAAGTATACTCCTCCAACCAGAATGCGCATCGGTACACGCATCACGCTCACAATCGCCGCCCTGCTCGTGCTCGTGCTCGGGGTACACGGAGTGCTCTCGCTACGCTCGTTCCGCTCCGCCAGGCAAGCGCACTTGGAAAACGAGGCACGCACGCTCGCTTCGGCAATGCGAGCCTTGGTAGAAGAAGGGAGCCTGGCCAGTGCCATGGCGGCGGTTCCTGCTCTTCAAAAAAAGATGGAGCGTGCTGGAGCGCGCTGGGTTCCCGAGGTGTTCGACTCCAGCGAGGCTCCCTCACCGGATGATCCACCGAGCAGCGACCCACGCCTCGAGCGCCTTCGCAAGGTAGTGGCGATTCGGGGACCGATAGTGGAGGAAACCACCACCTATGGCCAGCCAGTGCTCATCTATCTCGAACCTGTCTTCGCTCCGGCACCGCGGGCACCAGAAGGCCAACGAGTAGTCGGGGCAATCCAGCTCACCGGACATCTATCCTCAATAGACGCGGAAGTGAGCAGCGAATCGCTCAACGTGTTCCTGTCGCTCGGACTCATCTTCATCGTGATTCTCGCCGGCGTCGCGATGCTGGCCACTAGACGGATTAGCAGGCCCATCGGCGAGCTGATTGCGGGAATAGATGATGTGGGCAGGGGCGACCTTTCCCGCGTGCTCCTGCTGGAACGCGACGACGAAATCGGGGCGCTGGCAACTCGCTTCAACGCCATGACGGCTTCGCTCCGGGAGGCTCGCATCGAGAGCAGCCGCAACGCCGACCAGATGCGACGAACCGACAAGCTGGCCACCATCGGCCGAGTAGCGGCTGAGCTCGCCCACGAAGTTGGCACGCCGCTCAACGTGGTCATTGGACGCGCCCGCACCATGGCCAAACGCGCCGACGACCCCGAGGCGGTCCAGAAGAACTCCGGGATTATCGCGGAACAAGCCAGCCGCATCGCTCGCATCATCCAGCGGCTCCTGGACCTTGCCAGACGTCAGGCCCCCTGCAACGAGAAAGAGCCCATCTCTCTTGGCCAGCTTGCCCGAGACACTCTGGAGCTCGTCGAGCACCAGATTGCCAACGCCCAGATCGAGCAGCGGATTGACCTCGCCGAGGCTCTCCCGCCGATCCCAGGAGACCGCGACCGGCTGCAGCAAGTACTCCTCAACCTCTACGTGAACGCAATCCAGGCGATGCCGAAGGGAGGGGTCCTCCGAATCGAAAACGGCTCGCTTCGGCGACGCCGGCCAGGATTGGAGCTGGCTCCCGAGCAGGAGTACGTCTTTTTGCGGGTCGCCGACACTGGCTCCGGCATCAAGGCGCAGAATCGAGAGCGAATCTTCGACCCCTTCTACACTACCAAGGCAAGCATGGGAGGAACTGGACTAGGCCTAGCTGTAGCCAAAGGCATCGTCAATGACCACGATGGCTGGATCGAGGTCGATGACAATTCCAGCGAAGGGAGCGGAGCAGTGTTTCAAGTGTTCTTTCCCACTGGACCGTGAGGGGCATTTGCGAGGAACTGTACTTGTCCAGGTCTGGCATAATCGAACCACCTTCATGACTGACGAATCCTTGAGAAGCGAAGCGGCAAAGGCGCGGATCCTGATCGCCGAAGACGATCCGGCGATGCGCGACTTTCTCGTCGAAGAGCTCGGCGACGCCGGCTTCCTGGTCGAATCAGCGCCAAACGGCAGGCTAGGAATCGAACGGGTCAGACGGGGAGGAATCGATGTCGTGGTCAGCG
>JAZDLZ010000111.1:0-6746 GCA_043801535.1 Pseudomonadota bacterium | reverse complement strand
ACCTCCCCTCCGCCCCTCCTCTCCGAGGAGGGGGACCGCGGCGCGTCATCTCCCGGGCGACCACCAAATTGGTGCAGCGCCGCGACTCGCTCCGCGCGGCGAAGCCGCGCTGCGCTCGTGGTCACTATCGCCGTTTTAGGGCATCGGTTCTAGGCATAGAGCGCCGAGATACTGCGACCGTCGTGAACGCGAGCGATAGCCTCTCCAAGCAGGCCGGCCACCGACAACACGGTGATTCGCGGATCCTGCTTGGACGGCGGAATCGGAATCGTGTCGGTCACCACCACCTCGGTTAACGGAGCAGCGCGCAAGCGTTCGATCGCAGGACCAGAAAGGACAGGATGGACTATTCCTACCGATACGTCCCGCGCCCCTTCTTTCAAGACGAATTCCATGGCTTGGACGACAGTACCGCCGGTGGCGATCTCGTCGTCGACAATGAGCGCTCTCTTGTCCCGGACTTGACCGACCAACTGAAGAGCTACCGCGCGCTCGTCATCGCCGAACCGACGCTTGTCGACAATGGCAAGGGGCACACCAAGACGCTTGGCCCAACGAGCGGCGTCCTTGACCTCGCCGGCGTCCGGCGCAACTACGACGTGGTCGGCCAAATCGGGCCGCTTCCGGAAATAGTCGACGAGAATCGGTATCGCGGTGAGTTGGTCGGCAGGGATGCGGAAGAACCCCTGCACCTGCGGCGAATGGAGATCCATCGTCAGGACGCGATCAGCGCCTGCCGTCTCCAGCAAGTCGGCCACGAGCCGGGCAGTAATCGAAATCCGGGGCTCGTCCTTTTTGTCGGAGCGCACGTAGGGGTAGTACGGTAGCACCGCGGAGATTCGCTGTGCCGACGCTCCGCGCAGAGCATCAATCATCACCAGCAACTCGATCAGACCTTCGCTGACCGGAGGACAGGATGGTTGAATGACGAAGACGTCTGCCTCTCGTACATTCTCCTCTATCCGGACCTTCAGGTTCTCGTTGGAGAACCGTACAGTCGACGAACGACCGAGCGAGATGCCCAGATGACGACAGATCGCTTGCGCGAGCGCAGGATGGGCAGACCCCGAAAAGATCTTCAGGATACCGTCAGCCATTGGCAACAGCATAGAAGCCTGACGCTCTGATTCCAAGAGCCATGACGCAATACACGTCTACACTCGCATCATGGACAGTGCCAGTGCCAGTGCCGGTCGGACTGAGGGATATTGGGATGTCTGCCCGCTCCTCGCCCCTTCGCGAGGATCCTTTATTCCGTCACGCAGCCGAGGCCTGTTGCTCCCCGCCTGCCTGATAGAATATCGTGATTGTCAGGCAATGAAACTCGCGGTCTGACGACTGCGTCACGATCTTGTCGATTATTCGGGCCTGCGGATTCTCGCGGATCCAGCGTGTTACCTGCTCTCCGAGATCCTCACGCTCACGAGCCTTAGTTGCGGAAAAAACCTTCACTCCAGTGAAGTTCACGGTACCCTCTCCTTTCCCACTATCGAGCTTTTTTGTGTGGGTCAGGCTAGACCTGCCCGCGCTCCCAGTCAAGAGATAAATTACCGAATCACTGAAAAATTCTTGGTAGCGACCACCCCAATTATGCCTCGGACAAAGTCCTCGGCCGTCAACGGCCTCCAGTCGGCAGCACCAGAAGAGAGGACAGAGAGGATTTCTCGACTGCCGGGCGATTTTCCCGGGACCATGAGATTCGGTGGCTGGAAGAAACCCTGTCCTTGACGCGGAATGCCGCCTAGTGTAACAAGTCGGCTTCCCAAGACTGCAAGGAGGATTAATTGGTGGACAGTCTCGTCGGCCGACCGTTGGAGGTCGAAGTTCGCGATAGCCTGGAAAAGGCGATGAAGATTCTCAAGCAGAAGATGTCCAAAGAAGGCATCCTGCAGGAAATCAAGCGCCGCCGCTTCTACGAAAAACCAAGTGTGAAGCGCAAGCGGAAGATGCGGGAGGCGCGCAAGAGACGTCGCCGAGAGCTCAAGCGCAAGTCCGTGCGCTAGCCAGGAATCGCGCAGAGCGCGATCCAGATCGGCCAATTGGCAGAAGGGTTGCCTTGTCACTTGTCCACTTGTCAAGGGTTGGTCGGTCAACTCATTGCTAGATTGTAGCCCTGCCATGCAATGGATCGAGATACGCGTCGAAGCTGGCGAGCTGGCCGACGAAGTGGCGGCTCTTCTCTGTACTACTGGTGCGGCGCCAGCCTCTGGTGCCGAGGTGCGAGGAGGAGAGGTGGTCTTCTGGGTGCCAGCTGCCGATCAAGGCACCGCCCTGGCCAAGCTACGCGCCGCGGTTGCCCGGATGAGGGACGCTGGTCTTCCTCTGGATCCGGCGGCAGTGCACGTAGCGCCGGCACAGCCCGAGGAGGAGTGGCGCGATGCCTGGAAGCGTTATTTCTCGGTAGCTCGACCAACGGCAAGAATCGTGATCGTTCCCAGCTGGGAGAGCCATGCGCCGGCACCGACAGACGTCGTCCTCGATCTGGATCCCGGACGGGCATTCGGAACCGGAGCACACGCCTCGACCAAGCTCTGCTTGATCGAGCTCGAGAGGCTGCACGACCTGGAGTGCTTGCCCGCTCGCACGTTCCTCGACATCGGCTCGGGATCTGGAATTCTAGCAATTGCCGCTGCCAAGCTCTGGCCAGATTCGGAGGGAATGGCGATCGATATCGATCCCGACGCGGTCTCCGCGACAGCCGAAAACCTTGCTCGCAACGGCGTCGCTTCTCGAGTTGCCGCGCAGAACGGCAGCGCGGCCGACGTTGCCGGACCTTTCGATCTCGTTACCGCCAATATCCAAGCAGACGTGCTGCAGAGTATCGGGCATGATCTCGCTGCCCGTCTTGCCCCGAGCGGAGCGCTGATTCTTTCTGGCCTGCTCACGGGAGAAGGTGCCACCATCCAGGATTTCTTCGTGGCGCTCGGCTTGGAAGCAGCTCGAACCACCGTTCTGCCTGGCGATCCTGACTGGTGCGCAGTGATTCTGCGCAAGCCTCCACTCTTGCATTCGGCGCATTCGGCGCATTCGGCGCATTCGGAATGAAGCATCGCCTTTTCGTTGCCTCGGAGCGTCTGCGTCCGGGCCCCCTTCGCCTCGAACGCGATCAATTCCGCTATCTGGTCAGAGTGCTGCGCCTGCGGCCGGGGGATTCCCTGATGCTCTTCGACGGGGAAGGGAAGGAGACAGTCGCGACGGTGGCCGAAGTCGACCGTGCTCTCGCCAAGGTCGTGCTCCACGTTGCCGAGCCTCCTGCTGCCAAGACGACAGCGAGTCCCCGCTCGCTGTTGTGGCTGATCTGCTCGGTGCTCAAGGGCGAACGAATGAGCTTGGTGGTGCAGAAGGCAACGGAGCTCGGGGTTGGCCGCATCACTCCAGTATTCACGGAGCGTTCGATACCGCAGACGGATCCTGGGAAAGCCAGCGAACGAGTGGAGCGTTGGCGAAGGATCAGCCGCGAAGCGTCGAGGCAGTGCGGCCGGGCTGACACTCCCCGAATCGACGAGATCGCGCCACTCCGGGAAGCCGCTCGGGCAGTGCCAGCAGACGCCTGGAAAGTCATCCTCTTCGAAGGCGCGACCGAATCGCTGCTAAGGAATGCGTTGCCGATCGCTCTCCCGCCGCCAGCGATCGCTGTGGTCGCCATTGGCCCGGAAGGTGGTTTCGGTCCGGACGATCTAGCCGTGGCACGGGACACCGGCTTCACTGTTGCCGGCCTTGGAGCGACAATACTGCGTGCCGAGACCGCGGCGCTTGCGACGCTGGCAATCCTTGGATTCAGCTTTGGAGACCTGGGTTGAATCAGAAATGAGGGGATACGTCAGGTGGGAATCCTGGATTCCGTATCCCAGTTCTTCGTGGAAAGGATTTGCTTTGTTATTCCAAGGGGCTATATAACTTCGGCCATGGATCAGCGTGAACCGGCTCTGCTCGGAAGAGCCGGGGCGACCGTGGACAGAGGAGAACGACCCGGGTCGGAAACGTCCTCGGGAAGGAGCCTGTCAGGAGATCAGGCTGGTGCTGACACTCGTGCTGGTGCTGGTGCTGGTGATTCGGGCATTGCCCGAGACAGGGAATCAGGCCCGACCGTTGTTGTGGCTGGATTCTGGCGACGCTTGATCGGCGCTATCTTGGATAGCATCGTCGCTCTCCCACTGGCGTTGGCTCTCGCCTTGGTTGCTGGGCATATTGCTGGTCTTGCCCTGCCACCGGCAAGACATCGCGGAATCGACTACTGGCTCGACCTGTCTCTCGCCGGAGATCCCGCTCTCTGGGGCAGAGTCCTTCTCGTCACCTGCATCGTAGGCCTGTATTTTCTGCTTTTCCATGCTGCCACTGGCCGTACTCCAGGCATGCACCTCTTGCACATGCGAGTAATCACCGTGTACGGGCAACGTCCTAGTCCATTGCGCTCGCTCGTTCGCACCTTCGGATACTTGCTCTCCGCAGCAACCATGAGCCTGGGATTTGTCTGGATCGGATTCGACAGGGAGAAAAGAGGATTGCACGACTGGCTGGCGGGCACCTACGTAATCAAGGATACTGACGCGGGCGCCGCCAATAGCAGGCAAGCTGTTGGCTCGCCAGCAAGTCAGCCAGAAGCCAAGGACGGGCAGCAGCCATGAGCGTAACCAGCAGGCTCTCGTCATTGCTCGTCAGGGACGCCGTCGTCGATGTCAAGCGCATGGAGCAGGCCTTCCAGCGCCAGGTTATCTACGGGGGAGGGTTGGATACGATTCTCTTGGAGATGGGACTGATCAACGAGAGTCGACTCACCAACTATTTGTCGCTCACCGCTGGTATCCCGCCAGCCGACAAGGATCTGCTCGATTACGTCGACCCCCGTGCCGTTCAGATCTGTCCGAGAGAAATCGCCGAGGAGTACCAGGTTGCACCGATCGGCTTTGAAGGACCGGCGCTGAAGCTGCTCGTTACCGACCCAGTTGACCTGGGCCGATTGGAGGGACTGGCGACCAGGATCGATACCCCGATTCAGCCGTTCGTCACGCCCGAATTCCGTTTCCATGCCGTCCTCGAACAGCTGCTAGGAATTCCGGTGCCGCCTCGCTTTTCCTCACTAGCAGCGAAAATCGCAGCGGCAGAGGCCGAGACCCAGGCCAGAGCAGCACAAGCACAAGCAGAATCGGCAGCTCAGCTTCGCCAACCAAAGGTCCAGATACCCGCAGAAACAACACTCGCCGTCTCATCGAGGAGCGACGAAACAGCAGACGCGGACACGCGAAGACGTGTTGTCCCGGCAGACCGCCCCGAGCCAGTGGGCGCTTTGGCGACCATTGTTGCGCGACCGCCCGCCATCCCCTCCGAGCCTGCCGTTTCGATCGCAACGGCGGCAATGACGACGGACTCGGCACTGGTTGTGCCGCCACCGACCGCGCAGCCTGCAGAACCCGCACAGTCTGCGTTGCCAGGCCAGCCGGTATTGCCAGCGCAGCCGACGTCGGTAGACCAGACGGTGCCGGCAACACGGCTTGCTCCGCCGCAGCTGGCACCGCCAGCGCCATCCTCCCCGCCACCACCACCCACGCCACCACCACCCACGCCACCAGCAGCAGTGCCATTAGCGCCGGTGCCAGCAGTGACGACGGCAATAGAGGCAACCGGGGCGGTAAACGCATCGGCAGTGCCAGCGACGGCGACGGCGACGGCGACCAGCGCGTCCCGAAGACCGTGGCAAGCCAGGATCACGATTGGCACTACTCCCCTCGAGCCCAAGGAAGCAATAGCACTCCTCGCGAAAGCCGAAGACCGCGACAGTGTGTTCGGGACCATAGTGCGCTGTGCGCGCTCGCGTGCTTCCTACGCGGCCGTACTGACGGTCCAAGGCAAGTCGGCGTTCGGCTGTGTTGCCATTGCTGGCGACGAATCCGACAGCTCGGCAGTCTGCCAGGTCTGCATTCCGCTCGATCGACCCTCGGCATTCGAGAGCGTGGTCTCCTCTGCCTCTCCTTACATCGGCCCGATTCGTACGGGGATCCCCGAATTGGACAAGAGCATTGAGCGCATGGGAGGCGTCTTGCCACCGGCAGCGCTGCTCCTGCCAATAGCCCTTCGTAATCGGGTTGTAGCCTTGGTGTACGTACACCGGGGGGCCGAGCCGCTCTCGATCGCCGAAGCTGCCGAGCTGCTTCCGATTGCCGCCGAAGCAGCGGCTGCTTTTTCGAGGCTAATCCTGCGGGCGAAATCCCAGAACGCGCGCAAGCCAGAGGAAGCGACGCCGGCAATGGCGGCGGCTGCGGTGGCGACGGCAGTGGCGACGGAAGCTGCAACCAACGCGGCAGTAGCAACCGGGACGGCAGGCGCAGGGGTCGGGATCGCGCTGGGAGCTGGTCCGTTGCCAGACTACCCACTGATCGAGCACGAGCACGAGCACGAAGATCGTCGAGATGGCAACTGCGTGAGCTCCGAATGGCATCCCGATCCAGGCGCAGCCGAGGCAACGACACCGACAGCTACTCCGGCGGAGGCTGCGGCGACGGTGCTCCATGCCGATGGCAGCCCTGGCAACGACCGTGCTGCTGGCGGCCGCACTTCGGCGAAAACGCAAGCATACCCAGCAATCGCAGCAACCCACGGCCGGAGCTCGCTCATCTCGTTGGCCACAGCTCCGACTGTCGAGATGACTGCGCAACCCCTCCCCGGCGATGCTGGCGACGAACCGTTGGGGGGAGACCAATCGCCGCCTCTCGGGACGAAAAACGATCTGCAGACAGCAGCAGCAGCAGCAG
>JAZDLZ010000060.1:0-2273 GCA_043801535.1 Pseudomonadota bacterium | reverse complement strand
CCTTGCCTCCAACCAACGCGAGCGTGTCGCGGTTGGTCCTGATGTTCCCGCCGCCCTTGCCGTTCTTCTTCTTGGTCAGAGGGACTTTGACGACATTGGCGTTGCACCAGGCAACGATGGCGTCTTTGATCCGCTTCATGTCCCGGCTGCGCTTGCCGCTCTTGGCCTGGCGGACGTACCCCGTCGCCAGGCAGATCTCTTCGAGCCGCGCGAACTCCGTGGTCACCTCGCGCTCGAACGCGGCGACGTACTCGGGGTCGGTTCGCCCGCCCCAGATAGACATGAGGTAGAGCGCCCACGCTGCTTGCGTCTGGCCGATCTCGCCGTGAATTTCCCCTCCCTGGTCGACGTGGATCAACTGGGTGTAGCCGGCGTCGTCCATCGCGTAGGTACGAGCTTCTTCGGGCCACCGGTCGAGCGGAACACCGTCCAGCTCGTTGTACCGGAGCCGCCAGATGTCCGCCCCCTTCTTGCCCTTCATCTGGATCTGGAGCCGCCGGAAGGCTAGGTCGGAAAGGTGGAAATTGGTTACCTGAACCTCCCCAAGCTCGTTCTCGGAAAACTTCAACTCGCCCTTTGCGTTAGCAAGGATCATCTCCCGGATCTTGGTGCAGTGGATCTTCCCTTCGTCGATGCGCTGGAAGATCAACGGCAGCAGCGCCGGGCGCGCGGCGACGACCACGCCGAGGTCGAAGAAGAAATGGTGGCCGGTGAGATCGGCACCCTCCCTCAGAAAACGCTCGACGACGTCGAGCCCCGTTTCTCGGTCGTAGAGCTGGGGCTCGCCCGTGCCGTCATAGGTGGTGACGCAGACCAGCCGCGGGGTGATGCAGCCCGGCTTGATCAGGTGAGTCTCGGTGTCGACGGCTGTGGTCACTTCAGCCAGCCCTGCAGGCTAAGCTCCCGCACCTTCTCCCGCAAAAGCTCCTCGGCAACCGCTTCTATATTTTTGCCGAACAAACCCGTCTCCACGAGACGGCGCAACGCAGCCATGACGACTGGTGGCGCCGGAACGACCAGATCGAACTCACTGATGATTCGCCCGCGATCCATTCATCTCCCCCTCGTAAGATCTGCCCATTCACCGACCAACACAGTCACCCTATCATCCACCTCTGACAACCGGGGGTCGTCGAGAGCCCGGCCGAACTCGCCCTCTACCACAACCGGCGCCAGTGCCCCACACGACAACACGATAGGCCGCCCACACGACCAGTAGGCGTGTGGCTGCTCGCCCTGGTCGAGAAGTCGCTGGACCTGCGGCGCGGTGTGTAGCGGGCAGACCGCGAAGTTGCCCAGGAAACTCTCGGCGGTGTACCGACAGCAACTAACTTGGCATCTCACACTTCTAGAATCAACCGATCCGTCGCTAATCTGGCCTCCTGCGCAGAGACTACGCAACCACTGGACAGTGAAGGCATCGTTTTCGTTGTAGTAGACATCCATTTTCGTGCCACGCCGAGGAGTCGAACCTCGGCACCGGCCCACTTCGCCGTCGTGGCTACCCCCGCTTGCGCTCTTCGAGCGGCCTAGGATGCACCCTTGGAGCCCGTTAGCGGGACCGGTCGCGAACCTAGAACGGGTACCCAGCCAGGGTCTTCTCGGCCTCGTCCTTGTCGACCACCTTCCAGCGGTGGTGCGTGAACAGGTTGCCGGTCGTCTTGGTGACCTTCTGGAACGCCTCGACGTCGATCACGGTGTTCGCCAGGAGCTGCGTCTCCCCGGTGATCTCATCGGCCAGCTCCTCATCAACTCCCTCGAAGTCGTCCATGCCGATGGCGTTCTGGAGGAGGTACGACCGGAATCCGTCGTTCATGAAGTCGGCGACGTTGCCCATGGCCAAGTCGGGCCACTTCTTGAACGAGACGAAGAAGCTCGCCGAGCTGCCGACCGGGCACACCTCGTTGCTCGACTCCAGGATCCTGCACTCGGCGACGAAGAAATCGGCGCCGTCGCGCATCTGGTCGGCCTTGCACCGCTCGATCTTGACCCTGTACAACCCCGGCGCGAAATACTTGCCCGTGCCGGTACCCTTCGCACCCTTGATCTTCTGAAACAGTTTGCTCATTTTCCTTTTCCTTTTCCGTTTTTTGTCAGTCGCGAGGCATACAAGACTTTTTGTCTGTAGCCGGTGGTCTGCTCGACATACTCCGCGTCTTGAAGTACCGCTTGAAACGCCGCACCGAGCGCGGCCGTCTGCCCAAACCATGAAACCTCGACCGTGTCATCCTCTTGCCCGGGGCGATGGCTTCGCCCAATTCCCTGCTCGACTT
>JAZDLZ010000040.1:0-4094 GCA_043801535.1 Pseudomonadota bacterium | reverse complement strand
GGCGATCTCGACGAGCGCGTCGGTGGTCAAGTGCGCGAGCAGACTGGCTCGTTGCAGTAGTAGCACCTTCTCGACTTGAGTCATGGCAAAGATGCCTCCCGTCGATGAGCTTGACTGAGCGAGAGACGCCAAGGCGAGCTGCGCTGCTTCTCGGACGATGGTTTCGTTGTCGGACGTCGCCGCTGCGAGCAGATGCCGGAGCTCGACGAGACGCGACTCGCCGATCGCGAAGAGCACGAAGGCGCGCAGTATCGGGTCCTCGCCGGAATAGAGGCGGCTCAAGGTCGCGAGACGAGCCTGTTCGGGCCGGCGCCGCTTGCTGCCGGCGACGCGCTGCTCCGGACGTTTCGGAGTCGTCGATGCCGCCGAAGTGTCCGGGTTGGCTCGACCCGGCGAGCTCGCCGACCTCGCCGAGCTCACCGAGCTCAGCAGATGCGGGCATGCCTTCGTCGAGAAATCGGACGGGATCATGCCCGGGTCTCCGTGTGGCTCGAGCACCGCGAGGAGCGCCCCCTTGAGCGGATTCTCGAGGAGATTGTCGAGGAGCTCGATGGCGCTGGCGCGGCGCGCGGCGTCGCCTCGTCGCAGCCCGTGGTAAGCAGCGAGAATCTCGCGTTCGGGGTAGCGGAGCGCGAGCAGACTGAAAGTACGCGCCAGATCCTCGTCGAGACGCTCGGCAAGGAGGCGACACAGGAGGCGAGCTCCCCTGTTCGGGCCAAGGCCGCTGCCAGTACGGCGTTCCTGCTCGATTGCCGCCAGACGGTAGCGATAAGCGTCGATTTCCTCCAACAGGCAGGAATGAAGCACCTCACTGTCCAGGCGTAGTCCACGGATCCTCCACAGCGCCCGCACTATCCTGGTTCGCAGGAGGCCGGGGACGACACCTCGCAGCAACCGGCAGAGCGCGTCGACCGCGGCCTGGGCTCCGGTCGCCGCCAAGAGTGATGGCACCATCAGTCGTGTTGCACAGGGGAGCGCGGCATCCAGCGCGCCGTCGGTAAGGTCGGAGATCGCGACCGGACCGAAGCCTTTCAGGGCGGCAGTGGTAGCCCGCCTGCGTGGTTGGCAAGCCAGCGTCGCGAGTAGCCGGCGCACCTGAGTCGTGTCGCCGAGCCAGGCACAGCTCGCAGCAGCCGGAGCGGAGACTCGAGGATCACCGTCGTGCACGAGGTCGACGAGCATCGGCAGCGCGTCGGCACGAGCATAGACGCGCAGGACGACGGCAGCGTCTGCTCTTCGATCCTGCCCGCGAACGGCATCGCGGAGGTCTTCGAGGGTCGGGGCGGCCGACTGTGATTCCACGATCCGCCGAGCCCGGGAAGGAGCAAAGCGTGCCAGAAACGACAGCGCAGCAAGCCGTGCTGGAATGGGTACCGCCGGATCGACAATGAGCTCCTCGACGGCGGCCGGGCTGGACCTGGCCAGATAGCCGACTGCCGCCTCGCGGAGATGCCCATTGGTGGTCGCCGGGAAACGTAGGCTCGGTGTCGGTTTCGGTTTCGGTTTCGGTGTCTGGCTCTGGCTCGTTCTCGACAACAAGTCCAGCGCCAGCGTCATTGCCTGGGGCCGTCGCGCTGGCGACACGTCGAATGCTCTGGCGCGGACTCGAGCGCTCGGGTGCTCGAGGAGCATCGTCAGCTCGCCGAGCTTGGCCAGGGGACCGGACCTCTCGATGAGCTCGAGCGCGCGCAGGACGGTGCCTTCGTTTCCCGAGCGAAGCGCCGCAAAGACGACCTCGCGTTGCTGCCGGTCGCTGATCTCGATCTTGACGCGCGGTCTGGCTCTGGCCGAAGTGCTGACTCGGTCGTGACGTAGCGAAGCCCTGAACGCCGCCACGTATGACGGGCGGATGCGGACAATGAGCATCACCGTACCAGCGATGACTGCCACGGTCATTGCCGAGGCCAGAATCACCAGCTCGCGCGCGTGCGCCCGGCTGGCAAAGGTGAGGGCTAGCCACAACAGCCCCGTGACCGCGGTTCCCGAACGGTCGGCCAGGGTGTCGATTATCGGCTTTGCTCTCGTCTTGATTTGCGGGGCGACGGGCAGATAGAGGAGCTCGAGCGCGGCCTTGTCGAGCGAGAAGCGGAGGCCGCTCTCGCCAATCTTGGTGACCGCCACTGCGGCGACGGCGGGAATACCCAGGATCGGATGGAGAGCGATCAGGATGGCGCCGGATGCCAGCACGACCGGCAGCACGAGGAGCGCCCTGACCACTCCGAATCGACGGAGAAACCGAGAAGTAACCAGCAGCTGGATAGCCAGGGAAAAGGCCGAGAGGATCTTGGTGAGCGCGCCGAAGAACGCCGTCATGGCATCGCGGCTCGAGCCAAAGTACTCCTTGGCCGCCGTCTTGAGCTGCAGATCGACCAGAGTCGCCCCGACGGTCGCCAGCAATACCAGGCCGGCGATTAGCTGCAGATGCTGGTGATTCCGCACTGCCCGGTATCCCTCGGCAATGCTCGGTTTGGGCTCGGCAGCAGCGAGTGGCCTGGTCGCCGCCTCGGCCGGTGCGCGGCAGTACCAGGCCATCACCGCGAGCACGGCCGAGAGAACAAACCCTCCGGCGACGATCAGCAGCAGGTTCACCGTCCCAATCGTCGCGGCGAGCGCGGCAGTCTGGCCGCCGACCACGCCACCGAGGATCGCGCCCGCGCCGAGCAGCGGAAACACCCGCTTGGCGGTCCTGACGTCGTACAGTCGGTTGCCGAGGAGCCAGAAATTGGCGAGCAGGAATAGACCAAAGAACGACGACCAGATGTACAGAACCCAGGCCATACCCGGCATGCCACGACGCAGCGGCAGCCAGAGAAGAACCAGCGACGCAGCGACAACGAAGTGGGTTCCGGCCAGAGCCCAGTGCGGCTTGGAGACGTGAGCAAAGCGAGAGCCAATCGCCGAGAACACTCCGGCCGTGCCGGCGAGCATGACGAACAGCAGCGCTAGCTCGGTGGAACCGAAGCGAGCGAGAAACACCGCGTCGCGTACCGCTTTGACGAGCGTATAGCTGGCAATGGTGGTGAGGATGCTTCCCGCCAATAGAAGCACGGTGCGCCGCTCCCCGGGCTCCATGCCGAGAATCGTGCGTCCCTTCCACACCCTCATCGACAAGAATGCAAACTGGCTGCCAGAAACTGTCCAGTCCGATTCGTGCATTGCCTCGTCCCATGGCGGGACAGGGACGCAAGCTACCGATGATCCAGGTGGGCTATCCCGTATTTCTTGGCGATGGCAGCGATGCATTCGGCGCAGTGCGCTCGGTCGGAGTGCGAGGACGACCGGCCATTGTCGTCAACGTGGAGAACGCTGGCGACTTCCAGATCCCCTTCGACGCGATCGACAAAGTCGTGGGCCAGCGAGTGGTCGTTCGCTGGGAGATGCTCGACAGCGACCTCCAAGAGGCAATCAAGCACGTCACTGATCAAGAGGACTTCCCCCCGCCCGGAGGCGAAGTCGAGCTAGTGCCACCGCCGACTGGAGAGGAGCAGGACGACTCCTATGCTCCCGGTTACGAGGGACCGGGTACGGAGACGCGGAGATTCCGCTGACCAGGACGGAAGCATCAACGACGAATTCATGCTACCACCGCGATTCGTTCGAGCTGAACCAACACTCGGCGCCGGTGCCGATCCGATGATGGTACGAGACCGTGGCCGGGCTGTTGCGAAAGATGTGTCCAATGGCGACTCCGAGCTCGGTCGGACCGGCGATCACGAGATCGAAGGTTGCCGTGCCGTGGCGCGAACGGACTTGGCTGACGATAGAACGTAGCTCGTCGAATCCGGCTGGTACGGGATACTGCTCGCGGGTCCATCCCGGGAGATCGGAGGTATTGGTCAGGCAGCTAACGAGAAGCTGTTCGGGAGACAACGAACCACTGCCGATTACGGCGCTGTCCAAAAGGTATCGTGCCATTTCGCCACCAACAAGTAGCGATCTCGCCAGTCGCGCTGCGCCGGAGATAGCGAACCTTCGGGGGACGATTCTTCAACGCGTGGCCGATGGCGGCACCGAAGCAGTACATGGCAGAGCAAGTCTTTGGCGCCGAGTTGATCAGGCGTCACATCGCGGTATCGGGCAGTGGCCCTGCAACT
>JAZDLZ010000016.1:0-4170 GCA_043801535.1 Pseudomonadota bacterium | reverse complement strand
CCTTCGCACGGCCGTGCGGGAGTATCTCGTCCACTATCACGAGGAGCGGAACCACCAAGGGCTTGGCAACAAGCTCATCGTGCCGCTCAAGCAGCCCGCCAACACGAATGCACCGGTCCAATGCAGGGAACGGCTGGGCGGGATTCTGCGTTTCTACTATCGCCTGGCGGCGTGCCTCGCTTTTGCTCATCGGCGGATGGCAGTGCCAGGCGGATGGCGGGCAGAGCTGTGATCCGCGTGAGCCTCAACGACGCGCGATCGTGGATTGGCAAAGATCCAGCCAACAGAGCCGTCCATGGCGACGCACGGCTTGGCGAAATTGCCGCCGCGGACGGCAGATTAACCCTGGGGCCGTGCCACTCCTGACCCCTGCTCGTTGATGGTGACGACCGGGATATTCCTGGAATCATTGAAGAAATCCGTCGATCCGATTTGGCACAGGGCTGCGAGTGAAACCGCCGCGTCGGGAACAAAACATCAAGAAAAACCCAATAAAATCAACTTGTCTCGTGGGCGGCACGCCCTCTGTAGATCTCTAAACAGAAACGCCTCCTATTGTATCTCGATCAATGCGTTTCTGTTTAGATCTAGCGCGTCAATCGGCTCGAGGCGGGCGCGTACGGCGACAGAGGTGTTGCGCGGGAATTGGTCGTACTACCGGGATTCCGCCCTCCCACAGCACCGGCACGCTTTGCCACAGGCGACCGAGGAGAGCGCAGTAGTCTTCCTCGAAAACGGAGAGATCGAGGACCAGGAAGTCGCCGACGATTGTTGCGGCGTACAGCCTGCCATTTCGAAGGAGCAGATGCTCGATGGATCCGTGTAGCTTTGCAGACTCGAGCTGGGTTCCGTTCCGGGGATCCCAGATCCCCAGCACACCATTGGCGTAGCCGGCGATCAGAATGCCACCCGGACCTTCGAGGATCCGGCTGACGCTGCTCGCTGGCACTCCCTCGAAGGCAAAACGCGGGTTTTCTCGACCAGACCGACCGTGCAGCACCTCCAGTTGTCCTTCCTTGAAACCCACGATCGTGCCTCTGGTGGTACGCGCGATCGCGGTGATACCGGGGCTGGCAGGCAGGAAACCTGTCCTTGTTCTTGTTCCAGCGGCGTCGAAAAGGTCCACTCGGGAGTCGGTCACCACCAAGAGCTCGCCGTTGTCCCAGGCAATGGCATTGACGCTTGCGCTCGGGGTGACACTGGTATTGGCATCGGCATTGGCACTGGCGGCGGTGGCGGTTGCGGTTGCGGAGGGCGCGGAAAGGTCTCCGAGCGACTTGGCTTCCCCGGTGAGATTGAACAGCAGAGCTCTTCCGTTTGCCCTGACCGCGCAGCCACTGGGCGATGCCACGACCTGCTCGATGCCTTCTTGTTTTTGGCTCTCGAACACCAGTCGATCGGTGTGCAGATCCCACAGCTCGACGCGATCGTCGATCGTCGCGATACACAGATGACCGCCGTTTTCCGTCTGGGACCCGCGGATGGCACGTTCTTCGACTGCTCGCCTCCAGGCTGTGCTTCCGGCAGTGGCCGAGCTCGGGGAAGAAGACTCGGGCTCTAGAGCACCGAACGGTTTGCCTCCCGTCGGCAGACTCGCGGCGGGGACGCATCCGCTGCGTCGCTCGTCGGTTACATACCGAGAGTATGCGCCCTCCTCGCTCCTTGCGGCTACGCCCCCGGCGGCTTCGTCTGCCTCGGTCCGGCAAACCGATCGGTGCTCTAGCCTGCGCCAACCAAGGTGGGTGTAGATTTCTGCTGGAGACGATAGAAGCACAGGCCCGCGCCATTTCGGCATTCCCGTGGCTGCATCGCACGGCATCACGGTTGCGCCGTTGGCTGGCGCAGCTATCACGGTTTTGCCGTCTGGGCTGAAGCGGTGATGAATACCGAGTGCCAGCGCACCAGGCAGGTCGAATGATGCTCCGGTATCGAGATCCCATGCTGTTGCGGTATCACCCGACGCGATCAGCTGCCGTCCGTCCGGGCTGAAGGCAACGAAGACGACTGCCCCTCGATGCTGGAGCGTGCGTGTGCTGCCGCTGCCGAGGTCCCGGACTCGGATGATGCCATCCTCGCCGCCCGATACCAGAGTGTTGCCGGCGGGATGGAAGGCCACGGTCCGAACCATAGCCACATGGCCAGCGAGCTCTTGTCGCATGCGACCGGAGCTCACCTCCCACAGCCGCACTGTACGATCCGCGCTCGCCGAGGCGAGCAGTTTTCCGTCCGGGCTGAAGGCCGCCGCCCAGACAGTACCGTCGTGACCGGCCAGCACCTGTTGCTCGACACCGGTGGCGACGTCCCACAGCCGTACGGTGCGGTCGTCGCTGGTGGAGGCCAGTGTCTGACCATCGGGACTGAAGGTCACGTCGTAGACTCGACCGGAATGACGGGAGAGCAGCGCCTGGAGCGCACCGCTCCTCACGTTCCATGCTCGGACGGTGTTGTCGAGGCTGGACGAGGCCAGCAGCTTGCCATCGGGAGCGAAATCCACTTGCGTTACTGCTGCGCTGTGACCGGCGAGCACCCGCTCTTCCGTACCGGTTCTCACGTCCCAGAGGACCGTCTTGTCGTCGCTGGACGAGGCCAGCAGGCTGCCGTCTGGATTGAAGACAGCGCTGTGGACCGGACTGACATGGCCAGAAGGCGGTCGCCTGGGCGAGGCAGACGTGGTCCGCCAGAGCCTGATCTTCCAGTCCTCGCTGCCAGTGGCCAGGAAGACCCCGTTCGCGGTGAAATCCCAGTCGCGAATGTCCTTGGTAGCACCGACGGCAATTTCGGTACCGTTGCCGGTCTCCACATCCCAGGTTTCGAGGGCGTTGGCAGTGAACATGGAAGCACGTAGTCTGCCATCGGGGTCGAGGCCAAGCTGGTGAGCCCATCTGGCTGTGCTCGTCTGTTGCGTGCCGGTAGCGACCTCCCAGAGTCGAACGGTGCGATCGTCGCTGGCCGTGGCCAGCGCTCTGCCGTCGGCGCTGAAGGCCGTGCTCCGCACCAGCTCGTGGTGACCGGAAAGAGTCCGGACCAGGGTGCCGGTAGCTACCTCCCAGATGCGCACTGTGGCGTCCTTGCTTCCAGAGGCGAGTAGCTTCCCGTCGGGGCTGAAGCTCAGGCCGGTGACTAGTCCGCCGTGACCGGAAAGAACGAGGGTGTTGGCGCCCGCGGCAACGTTCCACAGTCGCGCGGTGCGATCGAGACTTCCGGATGCGAGGCGGCTGCCGTCTGGACTGAACAGCAATGAATAGATGCGAGCGCCATGACCCTTGAAGATCCGTTGCTGTCCGGTGGCGAGATCCCATATGCCGATATCACCCGAGTAGGTGCCTGCGGCGACATATCGTCCCTCGGGTGCGAACGCCACTGCCATCAGGATACCGGGCAGGCCGCGCAGCACGCGAGGAATTGCCGTCTCGACGTCGAGCAGAAAGACCGAGCTGTCGTGACAGGCAGCCGCGAGGGTCTTCCCATCCGGCGAGAAAGCCACGCCGTTGACTGCACCGCTGGCGTCTCTGCTCCACAGGAGCGGCTCGCGATCGATCCTCCACCACAGGGCACGACCTTGGAGCGAGTCCTGGGCTTCCAGGGAACCGCGGAGCTGCGCCCGTGCTTCGAGAGAATCCCCGCGCAGCATCGCTGCCCGCGCACCTTGTCGCTGTGCTTCCGCTCGTCCTGCTTCCGCGCGTTCCTTCTGTGCTCGGGTCTCGCGTTCCCGCAGTAGTGATAGCACTGTCACCGCCGCGAGGAGCACCATTGTGCCGGCGGCGAGCATTCGCCGGCGCAGCCGTTGCCGCCTCTCCTTGCCCAGGCCAGCTTGCAAGAACTGGGCGATCTGTTCGGGTACTCGGACGCTCAAACGCACCAGCGTCCGCCGGGCGTCGGCGAGCGCCTCGCCCTGCCACAATTCCTCGTCGCGCTGTCCTCGTTTGTTCCATAGCTCGGCCGCCTGGCCTATCTCTGCCAGGACCGCCAGCTCCTCGCGGCTCTCCTCGATCCATCGGCGCAGCAGTCCCCAGCTCTGGATCAGCGATTCGTGGGCGAGCTCCAGCACTGCCTCCCCGTGCTCCCCGCTGCGAGCTTTGCGCACGACCACCAGACGAGCATCTACCAGCCGACCCAGCACTTTTGTTCCTGCTTCGCTCAGTCCCTCCAGAGCCCGGGCCGCCGGCATCA
>JAZDLZ010001031.1:0-5307 GCA_043801535.1 Pseudomonadota bacterium | reverse complement strand
TCCGGATAGACGAGCTCGCCGTCGCTGAACACCGGACCGTACTGGGTGCGTTCCCCGGCCACGAGCTCGCTCAGGAACCGGGCAATCTGATCCTTCCACAGGTTCTGGAATCCGAGCGCGTACTTGCGCGGATCGGTGGTGGTGTCGAGTCCCATGAAGCCGAACGGATCGGTCGTGGTCATGAGGCGGAGAGCCAGGATCTTGTCCCAGTACACGCCAATCCTCGACTGTTGTTCGTACCAGCGGTATCCGGAGTGATCCCAGTCGGAGCCGTAGTAGGCTCCGGCGATGAGGGGAATGGTGAATGCTCCCTTGCCGGAGGTCGGCACGTTGTAGCGCGAGCCGTCGGCGGCATAGGTGAGAGCGTGCGGGCCTGGTTCTGGCCGGGTTATGATCTCGGTCAGGAATTGCAGGCTCGACGCGGCCGCCGCGGTCCAGCCACCGTAGCCACGGTCAGCGGCAAAGAACTCGGCTGCTCTTTCGTCGGTCTCGACATCCATGAAGCCGTGGAGGAGGACGTAGTAGGCGATCCAGGTGCGCAGCGGCTCGAAGATTCTTGCGTCCAGCCTGTCGAGATAGGAGCTGCTGATCCTGAAGCCGTAGCGGCTGCGTTTGAAGTTGGACAGGATGTAGCTGTTCCAGTACTTCTGGACGTAGAATTCCACTACCTCATAGGGGTCGGCGCCTTCGTCGAATTGGGCGCAGGTAGGATATCCGAACCAGGCGTATTCATCGCTGCAGTTGCGGTACGGAACCGCGGGCATGCCGATTTCGAGCAGGCCGGCAGCAGGTCTGCTGACGACCAGACCGTCGCTCAGCGCGGTGGCTTTTCCCGCGTCGGGAGGAAAGACTGGCTGGAGTCGAGCGAAGGGAACGTCCACCCGAGCCTCGAGGTCGCCAGCGATGGCAGGGTAGTCCGTGTAGTGGAGCTGCAGCCATTCCCCGTTGGAGTACCTGATACCCGAGACGGCGGGGTAGGTGTGAATGGAGTTGAAATAGGCGATCCAGCCGAGGGTCTCGAAGTTCTGTAGGCCTGGAATCACCTGTCCTGGCGGAACTGCGGTCAGCACTTCGACGAGACTGCCGTAGCCGAACTTGATTGCCGCCTTGTCCCAATGCCCGAGCCCCTGCCAGTCGCTGTTGCGGGCGGCGTGGTAGTCCATGATCGACGAGTACATGTATTCGCGCATCCGCCCGTCCGTCTCTGCCGCGGACTCGGGATCGCGGTGGCGGGGTCCCATGTTGCCGTCGCGACGCAGCTCCCAGTAGCGAGGGAAGAAGTTGAAGGCATCATAGCTACCGGCGAAGTTGTGGCGCAGACCGAGAGTGTGGCCGACCTCGTGCTGGGTGAGGCCGAGGAAGAGCAGCTCCCGCGCCACCTTCCAGATTTCCTCGTATGACTTGCCTTCTTGTTTGTAGGCGAGCGCTCTGCCGAGGAGGGTCGGATCGCTGTAGCCCAGCGGGTCGAAGTCGACGGCATGCTCGGCAGCCACGAGCTGCCATTGCGAGCGCGCCTGGCGTCGAGCAGGGTCGAGCACGTCGAGCGGCGAGGCGTTCGACGGAATGCTCGAAATACCGGAAGCCAGCGAGGCTGGGTCGTATCCATTGGCAGCCAGGGTCTCCTCGTCCCATAGCAGGTCGTCGAAGGGCGAGGCGAGCAGGGAGTCCCAGTGCGCTCTGGCTTCTGCCGCACCGCCGCCAAGCATTCCGGCGCTGTCGAGGGCAGTCCTGACTCGCGCGAGATACTGGGATACCTCGGGCGGCGTCGTTGGCGCGGGCATCGACGAGAGCTCGGCGTGGAGAGGCGCAGCCCAGCTTCCGTCCATGCGGTCCAGGATCGTCCGAAGGTCATCCGCCGAGTAGGCTTGTTGCCGTCCGTCGGGCATGCCAAAGGTGCGTCCAGCGAGGCTGGAGGCAGCGCCCCCGCCGCTCTTCATCGCCTTTACCCACGATTCGACGTTCTCGCCGTCGACGAAGGCGGTCTCGGCGATGTTGCCATTGATGAGCTGCACCATGTCGGTGACGTCGGTGGCCAGCATGTCGAGCACGTGGCCGTAGACGAACGCGTTGCCGCTGATGATCTCTCCAGCGCCGAGGGCAAGCTCGGCACCGTCGGAGAGAACGATGGCTCCACCCTTGGGATCGCCGGCGCTTGGCCCGTAGCCGGCTGGCGAGTAGATGAGCGGATCGTGAATCAAGTACATGAAGTGATAGCGCAGGTCTCCGATGCGGGCGATGTCGGGAGTACCGTCGGGCTTGTACTCCGGACCAGTGTGATCGGTGCTGCATTCGGGTGGGTCGCCGTCCTGCGACGGGTTGTGGGGACAAAGGATGAATACTTCGAGATCGGGATCCATGGTCTTCTGGCAGGAATCGGCCGTTCCCCCGGCATCGACGCACTCCCAGAAGCGCAGTCCGTTCACCGTGTCGCGGAATGGCTCGTTCCAGGAATCGACGACCTGCTCGGCGACCTCGAGCAGGGACGGATCGAAGTCGGCGTTGACATGGTAGGCAATCGGGCGTACTTCGCGCTCGGCGTAGCGCAGCAGCCGGGGTGTGGGACTCTCGCTGGCGCTGAACCCGTTGCACGGCCCACTGCGTGGGCTCCCTTTGTCGTCGGTCCCATCGCAGACGATCTGTCCCTGCTCGTCCTTGGCGAACCATCCCTTCCAGATGTTGTGTCTCTTGGTGTACCTGATGCGGTTGGGCTCGGTCAGTCCGTAGCGCCGGTCGTAGGTCAGCCGTTCCTGATCGAAGTAGCCGAAGGTGTGCATCCAGCGGTCGTCGTACTCGGTTCCGGCGTATTCGCGGGTCGGATCAACGCGGAGGAACGAGGCATTGAGCACGATCTCCGACGGATTGCAGTCGTATTGTTCCCTTAGCATATTTCCGCAAACCGGATGCTTGCCGTCCTCTCCGTCGATTGTGTCAGGCTCGGCCAGGGCCTTGATGTGCAAATTGATGGCATCGACGACGCCATCGCCGTCGCTGTCGTCGAAGCTGGGAGCATCGGTGTCGGTGGGATTGGTGCTGACCAGCTCCATCACCCGTAGCGGTATGCCGGCAAACTCGTAGCCGGTCTCGGCTTCGTTCTCGCTCCAGTCGACGCGCATGTATTCGCGCTCGTACCACGGCTTTTCGGTGTTTTCTTCGATGACATTGGTCTCTTCGCCGGTTCGATGATCGTAGGAACGGCGGATGTCGAAATGTTTGTCGATCGCGAATGCCACGATTGGCGCTCCGTAGTACAAGTCCGCCTGGTTTCCTGCCGTCGATCTAGTGGACGAATCACTGTCTGCGATCCGTTGATAGGAACGATAGCCGAGCAAGTAGCTCTCTTCGATTCTCCAGCGCAGCCTTTCGAATTCTCCCTGCGCTCCGGTAAAGGTTACTGCGGTGCCGAATGGGACGTCTGCGACGGTGACGCGGTAGTACCATTCGCCAGTGAAGACGCTCTTGGGAGCTGCGTTGGGTTGAACGGTGTTGACTGTTGCCGGGGCGCAAGTGCAGCCGGGGAACGCGATCACCGCGGCTGTCAGGACAAGAACCGAGAGCAGGAACGAATGACGCGTGCAATGGGCGTGTGAGCAGTCGTGTTGGTCGTGGTGCTGGTGCTGGCGCTGGTGCTGGCGATAGCGATAGCGATGGTGTTGGTGCTGACGATGGGGATTGAAAAGGTGAAGTGGCATGTGTCCTCCGAGAATCTGTCCTGCGTCATGCGGCCATGCAGTCATGCGGCCAAGTGCAAACCGATCGGTGGCGCGACTTTCTTTGGTTCGCGCGACGAAACATCGACGTTCTTCATCTCTGGCTCCTCGGGGCTCCCTGGGCGGCTGGCATGCGGGCTTCCTAGTATGAGCCTGCAATCCCAGCCGACACGGTGGCCTGGTATGGCAGCGACTGGTAGTACGCCTCCGGGTCGTAGAGAAGCTGAGGGACCGAGTTGGCGATCGTGAGACTGGCAAGAAGGCGCTGGCTCAACCGGTAGCCAACCGTCGCCGAGACCGGAAAGCTCAAGACCGGCGTGGTGTGTGCCGCGGGGATTTCCAGCGGCGGGCCGAGGATAGCTTCGTCGAGAGTCGTAGACTCGCCTTGGCGAACGAGACGTCCGCTCACCCCGAGACTTAGTGACGATGACAGTCGCTGGAAGTGCCGGTTCGCCGCTGCTTCGGCCGAGAGTCGTCGGATCAGCGCGTGCGGATTGCCAAGCGTGAGAGTCAGATTGGCCGCCCATTTGGCGTTTGGCGAGTCACTGGCAAAGCGGCTTCCTTGGTATGAAGAGACCGGCGTTGGACCGGTCAAGGTCTCGACTTCGGTCGCGCCACGGAGATCAGGAGAGCAGCCGGGGTTGCCAACGGGCGGAGCGGCGTATTTGTAGAACGAACGAGTGGCACTGAGTGTCGTGCCGATGCCAATCCCGGAGGACTGTTGGCGAGAGACACTGACCGAGCCAGCGAGCACGCCGAACATCGGGTTGCAGAAGAGAGAGTCGCGGGAGGCGGGGACGGTGGCAGTCATCGCCGCGCCAACCGTCATTCCAAGGAGCTCGATGCGGTAGAGATTCTGCCGCGCCAGACCTAGCCGCAGATCGCTGGTGCGGACGATCAATGAGCTGTCGCTGCCGCCGTTGTTCGGGTCATAGCCAGTTTCGCAGGTGTCACAGAAATGAAGCTCGCGCGACAGCGAATAGGCCAGAGAGGCGGCGCTATGCTTGCTCAGGCGGAGCGTGGCACCGAGCGAGAGCCCAAAGTCGAACGCCGGGTTGTAGGTGCTCGAGAAATCGCGGGTGCCGCTGTTGGTCTCGACAGTGGTGCCCGGATTCAACGGTCCTGACACGAAGGAAACTGCGAATCCCGCATTGAGCGAGAATCGTTTGCGACTGGTCGGAAGATGAATCGCGCTGGGATCCAAGCTGTCGTCCTGTGACACCTCGGCATCAGGTCCTCCAGTACCGGCACTGGAGTCTGCCGGTTGTTGCGTCGTAGCAGGCGCAGGCGCAGGCGCAGGCACAGGCACAGCCGCAGACGCGGCCGCCGCCCCAGTTGTCGCAATCATCGCCACAATCATCGCCACTGGGTACGAGCTCGAGCTATTGCTTCGGCATCTACACGAATCGTTGTTTCTCATCGCCTGGTTCCTTTGGCCGACTCTGCGGCGATTGCCCCGTCAAGGTGCGTCGATCGCTTTGCAGACCAATCCCTCTCCGTCTCCGACGGATGACCCGAGAGCACCTCGAGCGTCGTCCTAGTCGTCGCCGCTACTGGCTAAGCCCGATAGCACTCGCCGAACGTCGCCACTCCCGCGGCG
>JAZDLZ010001027.1:0-11548 GCA_043801535.1 Pseudomonadota bacterium | reverse complement strand
CGTTGCCCGTTGCTTCTTCATCTCCCGATTCCTCCGCGTCGCTCGTCAGCTTCCAAGCACCTCTTACCGCAATCTGGTCGAGCGCCAGCTGTATGACCGCTGGGTCATACTAACCGAGAGAATGGATGTCAAGTATTTTATCGCAGCGCCAAGTACTTTTTTTTTTTTCACTTTTTTACCAATTCTGGTCAACCTCGCCGAAAGGACCAAGAGCTATTCGCAACTTGGGCCCATGGATAGCGGAGCAGGTACTACCCGCCGGGAAAAGAGGAACTTGCGTGATGGAGGGAGAAGCCATGCCTGTTCGCCAGAGTTGGCTCTCACGTGACTTCCGGATTTCCGTCGCTGTCATGACATGGGCACGGGCATGCTCCACAGCCGTTGCTCGTACTCATTCCCGGTACCGTGTTCCTTGTTCCTGGTCCCTGGTAGAATCTCGGTCATGGCTTGGGTACAGAGGGGACGCTGACTGCATGGCCCCATCCTTGCGTAGCAGCACGAGTAGCAGCAAAGGCAGAGCTCGGAATGCCACGGAGGCGCCGTTCCTGCTGCCAGAGAGCATGGTGGATCACTTTCAGGTGGTGCGGCTCATCGGTCGAGGGGGGATGGGCGAGGTGTACCTGGCCCGTGACACGTTGCTCAACCGTCGAGTGGCGCTGAAGCTCGTGCATCCGCGCTATCTGGATTCGGAGGAAGCGATCGCTCGTTTCATGCGTGAGGCGCAGGTCACTGCCAGCCTTTCTCATCCGCACATCGTGACGGTGTACGCGGTGGGAAGGTGTGAAGGCCGGCCGTATCTGGCGTTGGAGTACTTGGAGGGGCAGAACTTGCGCCAGCGGATCGACGAGGAACGGCCAGGTGTGCGCGAGTCGCTGCGTATTGTGCTGGCGATTTCCCAGGCATTGGTCGAGGCACACCGGCACCGAGTGTTGCACCGTGACCTCAAGCCCGAGAACGTGATCCTTGCCAAGGATGGCAGACTGAGACTGGTCGACCTCGGGTTGGCCAAGGTCGCGTCGTCGGCGGCGGCGTCGTCGTCGTCGGCGTTGATGCCTGTCGAGCGGGGCGAAGAACACGTCGCGCCGAAGGAGGAAAGAATCGGGCAGAGGGCGACTGGCGACGGCCTGCTTCGGACCGAAGCTGATCTGGGGCAATCGGCCGAGACAGTGGTCGATCTCGATGCGCAGAGGAAGAAGGCAGATGCCAGGGCGGGATCACAGCGACAGGCTCCTCGGATTGAAGGTGAGGCGCAAGCAGGGATACCGTCACCCGGGCAGCGGCAGCAGTGGCAAGCGCAAGAGGCAGAGGTTCCCGTGCCGGGAGACGCCGGGTCGCGGGGAAGCGCCGGGCTGCAGGGAGACGCCGGGTCGCAGGCAAGCGCCGGGTCGCCGGGAATCGTCGAGTCAGGGCGAAGCGCCGAGCCACCGGCACGTGTCGAGGAACGCGCAGCGGCGGGGCAGGCGGCGCCGTGCTGCTACCACGCCACGACGGCTGGCACCGTACAGGGTACGCCAGCATACATGGCGCCCGAGCAATGGCGTGGAGACGAGTGTGGCGCGCCAACAGATATCTGGGCGCTCGGGGTATTGCTGCACGAGCTCTTGGCCGGTAGACGACCATACGAGGACACGAAGGGGGAGTCCTTGCGTGATGCCGTGGTGCGAGCGGAAGCAGCCCCGTCGCTGGCACCTAACCAGGCGGTTTCTGTGGCTCTGGTCGAGCTCGTCGGTCGTTGTCTTGAGAAGGATGCCAGCAGGCGGCCGTCTGCTCCTCAGATGGTCGACGTGCTCGAACGATTGCTTTCCGAGGGGCGGCATCATGTTGGCGCGGAGCAGAGTCCGTTTCGCGGGCTGTTTTCGTTCGCCGAGCGTCATGCCGAGCTTTTCTTTGGCCGCGACAGTGAGATTGCCGTTTTTCTGGAGAGCTTGCGCGGCCAGGCAGTCGTGCCAGTGGTGGGACCGTCGGGTGCGGGCAAGAGCTCCTTCGTCCAGGCCGGAGTGATTCCCCGTTTGCGCGAGCAGGGCGCATGGATGGCGCTGACAATCCGTCCCGGGGAGAATCCGTTTGCCGCCTTGGCTTCTCGTCTGTCGTTTGGCGAGAATAGTCTTCGCAGAAGCGAGTACGTTGGCAGTGTTTTTCGTACCTCGGACCTCTCGAATCCGTTGACGCCCGAGCTTGCGACCGGTATTGCCGGCAGCCCCGGCGACGGGTTTGTGACCACGAGCGACGAGGAAACCCTGGCCAAGCACCTCTGCCAGCGGCCGGAGACGCTGGGATTGATTTTGCACGATCTGGCAGCGCGGGAGCGTTGCAAGGTGCTGCTGTTCGTGGATCAGCTCGAGGAAGTGTACACTCTGCTCGACGATAGTGCGGTACAGGAGGCCTTCGTTCGGGCGATTTGCGGAGTGGCGGATCATCCTTCGAGCCCGGTTCGCGCGGTATTCACCATTCGCGATGACTTTCTCGGCTATCTCGAGGGTGGTTCTGAGGTTGCAGCGGCGCTGTCTCGAGTATTCGTGCTGCGCCGGCCAGGCAAGGAAGGGCTGGAGGAGGTGCTTTCCCGGCCTTTGACGGCGGTCGGCTACAGCTACGATGACCCCCTCTTGGTTGCCGAGATGGTGGAGTCGGTGAAGAACGAACCAGCCTGCCTTCCGTTGATTCAGTTCGCTGGCCAGATGTTGTGGGATCGGCGTGACAAGGAGAGACGGCTCCTGTGCCGGGCAACCTACGAGGCGATGGGCGGCGTGGCTGGCTCGCTTGCCGAGCATGCTGACGGAGTCCTCGCAGGCATGACGCCCCTGCAGGTCGAGCTGACACGGCAGGTTCTGCTGCGACTGGTAACCTCGGCGGGTACTCGGCGGGTCGTGCCGGTGCCGGCGGCGGTGGCAGGTCTCGGGCCGGGCGTCGAGGAAGTACTGGATAGGCTGACTCAAGCACGCCTGCTTACCGTGCGCCGGGCAGCAGAGGGTCGCCGCCGCCGGCGGGATGGCCGGGCAGTCTGCCGCAGCAAGGGCGACGCCAGTGGCAGCGGTGGTGGCGGAGGCAGTGGCGGCGGCGATGGTAGTGGAGCAGAGGCGGTGTTGGAGTTGGTGCACGAGTCGCTGGTGCGCACCTGGGGACGGCTGGCCCGCTGGCTCGAGGAGAGCCGCGAGGACGTAGCGTTTGTTGCGGAGGCCACGCAGGCAGCGGAGCTGTGGGAGAAGCGCGGTGAGCGTGAGGAGGAGGTGTGGCAGGGAGATGCACTGCGCGACGCAAGAAGCAAGGCTGCTCGGTTGGGCGCCACGGTGCCGGAGCTGGTCGTTCGCTTTCTGGAGGCGGCCACGAGAAAGGAGCAGCGTGCCTATCGACGCAGAAAGTCGATGTTGTCGTTGGCCATCGCCGCGCTTGCCTTGGTTGCCGTGGCTGCGGTACTGGTTGCTCAACTGACGGTCACCCAGAGAAAGCGCGCTGAGAAAGAGCGTGCCGAGGCCCAGGCTCAGCGCGCCGAAGCCCAGCGCGAAGGAGCGAGCGCGGCGATGCGTCGCGGCGATCTCCTCGAGGCTCGCGCCAAGCTCCGCGGGTCACTCGAGACCTGCGATTCGACCGTCGGTCGAGTCTTGTGGGGAGAACTGCAGCAGGAACCGCTCCGGTGGAGCAAGACGCTGGGCGGTCAGGTCAATGATACTGCCTTTTCACCCGATGGCAGGATCGTGGCTGGCGCTTGCGCCGACGGCAGAATCTATCTGGTCGACCTCGAGACCACTGCCGTGCGGGTTCTGCGCGGGCACGGCAGTGGATTCACCGCGGTGGCGTTCTCGCCGGATGGCAAGCACCTGGCAGCAGGCAGCGAGACAGGTTTGATCGTCTTGTGGGACATGCAGAGTGGAAGCGCCAGAGAGCTCGCCGGTCACCGCACTTGGGTCTTTGGTTTGACCTTCGATGTGACGGGCGAGCTGCTGGCCTCGGCAAGCACTGACACTACCGTGAGAGCCTGGAGAGTCGGCAACGAGGGCGAAGGGCCGCTCGTGTTGCGTGGCCACGAGAAACGGGCGACGAGAATCGTCTTTACTGCTACGGGTAGCTTGCTGTCGGCGAGCGTCGACGGAACGGTGCGGCAGTGGGCGTTGGAAAACCAAGGTTCGGGTCGCGTCTTGATCAAAGGATTCAGGCCTGCCTATGGCCTGGACCTGGCACCTGCTTCGGGACTGCTCGTGTCTGGCGGTGGCGATGGCACGGTTCGGCTGTTCGACGCCGATACTGGAGCAGAGCTGACGGCGCTGCGGGGGCACCAAGACGTGGTCACTGCCACGGTTTTCAGCCCAGACGGCAAGACCGTGGCATCGAGCAGCACCGACAAGAGCGTGCGGCTCTGGGATATGGCTTCTCGGAAAGGGATCGTTCTTGGCCGACACCTGGACATAGTCACTGCAGTCGCCTTCAATCCTGACGGTAGGATGGTGGCGTCGAGTGGTCGAGACGGCACGTTGAGATTGTGGCGAGCCGGGCTACCGGTGGACGGGGGCGCGGAGGAGAGCGGCCACGTCGGTGCCGTGCAGTCTCTGGACATGGCTCTCGATGGGGTCTCGCTCGCCTCGGGTGCCGACGACATGACCGTTCGAGTCTGGGATGCCATCTCCGGCAGGCAGCGCCTGCTGCTGGCCGGTCATCGTGGCGCAGTGGCGGGATTGACCTTCTGTCCGGCAGACGGCAACGTGGTCTCGTCGAGCTATGATCGCGGCGTGCGGATCTGGGATGGCGCCACTGGCAACAGCGATGAGCTGATGCCTCGCCACGAGGCGAACGCCCTCGATATTGCTTGCAGCTCGGATGGGAGATTGTTGGTCTCCGTCGATGTCAGTGGTTTTGTGCACCGGTGGGATCCGCGTGCTCGATCTCTGATCTGGCGCCGTCGAGTCGAATCCCCGGTCCTCAGTGTCGCGGTGAGCTCCGACGGAATCCTGGTAGGTGCTGCGGCAGAGAATGGCTCGGCGTATGTCCTGGATGGGGCGTCTTCCGAGCTCAGAGCCGAGCTGCGCGGACATCGGGGCGAAGTGGCAGGTATCGTCTTTGGTACTGACGGTCGCGTGATCACCGGCGGCCACGATGGCACGGTACGGAGTTGGGACCTGAGCAGCAAGGCTGGTACCGTCCTCGGCAATGTCGGGGCTCGTGTCACTCGATTGGCAATTAGCCTCGACGGAAGGCTTCTGGGCGTTTCGCTGGACGATGGCACTGTCCGCCTCTGGGATTTGGCGACCGGAAGGACGAACGCAGTGCTGCGCGGCCACCGAAGTGGCGTAGTGGCAGCTCGTTTCGCTCCCGACGGGAGGCTGGCAGCCACTGCCGGCGTCGACGGCACCGTGCGCACCTGGACCACCGCCTCCGGTAGGCCGTATTGGCGAGCGCCATTGCTGCTGCGGTCTCCGCCGCGCATCTTCTCTCATCTCGGCTGGGCTCGGCTCGACGGCGAGCGGGACTCAGCAGGGCGGGAGCTCGAAGAACAGGATTCGGGCAGGGTGGAAGCGGGGGTAGCTGGCGCGTCGTGGCGGCGTGCAGTCGAAGAGCAGGCCAAGGTTGCTGTGCAGACGGCTGTTGGCAAGGCACCCGGCTATGGCGGCGACTCGCTATGTCTGCTCACCTACGACGACGATCTCCAGCTCTGGAGCATGACTGCCGACCGGCTCCTCGCCAGTGTGCCCGTCGGTAACGCTATCGGCGGCGCAGGGCAAACGACAGACGAGGCGACCGGCTCGCGTGATCGGGCACAGAGCACGCCAGGCATGCACGAGTCCAGCCGGAGTGACGCCGGATCGGCGCTCGAGACTGCGCCGCCGGACAATGCGAAGAAACGCGGGCCTGATAGTACGACTGGTACGACGCACGGGGCGTACGGGCAGTCCGGTTTTCCCCAGCTTGCCGCGACGAACCAGGGCTGCTTGGTGCTGTCTCATGGTCGCGTGCTACTGCTGGAGGTGAGAGAGGGTGGTCGGGATGCCAACCTGGGCGGCCACGTTGTCCGTGTGCTGGCAGACCAGGCGAGCGCGATCGCTTTCCAGTCAGGTCGCATCCTGATTGCCGCCGAACAGCAAGCGTTGGTGCTCGACGAGAATGGCAACGAGCTGGCCAGGACGAGGGTGGAGCAAGGTGTGAGCACGCTGGGCTCGATCGATGATGGTCGTCTGTTGGTGGTCGGCTACGATGCCGGCGACATCGAGCTCCTGCGAGTCGATGCGGGTTCCAGCAAACCGAGCTTCAGCTTCGAGGAGACCATGGCTGCTTCGGTGGAGCGGATCGACGAAGGTCCGCGCCGGACGTTGATTGTGGGATACGCGAGTGGTGACTTGGGAATATGGAGCCTGGAGACGGGCAAGAGGCTGCGCCACTTCAAGCTGCACGGACCGATTGCTCACGTGCTCGTCGACAGCGAGACCCGTCACCTGTACGTGGCCACCGAGGTGGGGGACTATCGGGCAATCGATCTCGCTGCGCTCTTTCAGGACTACTGCGAGCTTCTCGACGATATCTGGGACAATGTGCCGGTGGCATGGCAAGCAGGAATGCCTGCGTCTGCCTTGCCACCCAGCTTGCACCGCTGCAGGGGCAAGGATGCTCACTGATGAGCAGTGGCACCAGAAATAGTCGGACCGGCAGTGGTGGGAGTTGGGACGGGAGTGGGAGTGGGAGCAGCGGCGGGGGTGGCAGCAATGAGGCGCCGTTTCTGCTGCCAGAGAGCATGGTGGATCATTTTCAGGTGGTGCGACTCATCGGTCGAGGGGGGATGGGCGAGGTGTATCTTGCCCGTGACACGTTGCTCAACCGTCGAGTGGCGCTGAAGCTCGTGCATCCGCGCTATCTGGATTCAGAGGAAGCGATCACCCGATTCACGCGTGAGGCGCAGGTCACTGCCAGCCTTTCTCATCCGCACATCGTGACGGTGTACGCGGTGGGAAGGTGTGAAGGCCGGCCGTATCTGGCGTTGGAGTACCTGGAGGGGCAGAACTTGCGCCAGCGGATCGACGAGGAGCGGCCAGGTGTGCGCGAGTCGCTGCGTATCGTGCTGGCGATTGCCCAGGCATTGGTCGAGGCACACCGGCACCGAGTCTTGCACCGCGACCTCAAGCCAGAGAACGTGATTCTCGCCAAGGACGGCAGATTGAGGCTGGTCGACCTCGGGCTGGCCAAGGTGGCATCATCGTCGACGCCAGGCGGTCGAGCATCCGAGGCACCGGCAGGGACTGCACTGACTGTGGCAGCGGAGTCGGAGTCGGAGTCGCAGCCGGCACCCGAGTCGCAGCCGAAGTCCGAGTCACGGCCGGCGCTGCTGCAGCTGGGAAGGAGCACGGCGAGCGGACCGGCGTTGGAGCAATCGGCCGAGACGGTGGTCGATCTCGACGCGCAAAGGATCAAGGCAGCGGCGAGGGTAGGGTCGCTTCGGCGTTCGTCGGAAGCAGAATCGGTTGCCAGGCCAATGGCAGAGTTGGAGGTGGAAGCTCGGATTACAGATCGGGAGGCGAAGGCAGGGCGCCACTCCACGGTGGCCGGGATTGTCCAGGGTACGCCAGCCTACATGGCGCCAGAGCAATGGCAGGGACTCGAGTGCGGGACTTCGACGGATGTCTGGTCTCTCGGGGTGATGCTATTCGAGCTTCTGGATGGCAGGCGACCGTATCAGGACCGGAAGGGCGAAGCGCTGCGAGATGCAGTGGTGCAAGCAGTAGCAGCTCCGGCGCTGGTGCGGGGCCGCGGCGTTTCGGCAGAGCTCGCCGAGCTGGTTGGTCGTTGTCTCGACAAGGACGCGCGCAAGAGACCTTCGGCCGCCGAGTTGGTCGATGCGCTCGAGCGGTTGTTGTGGGAGGGCAGGCGCCACGTTGGCACGGAGCAGAGTCCGTTCCGCGGGCTGTTCGCGTTTGCCGAGCGCCACGCGGATTCATTCTTTGGCCGGGACAGCGAGATCACCGTGTTCTTGGAATGCTTGCGCGAGCAGGCAGTCGTGCCGGTGGTAGGACCGTCGGGGGCAGGCAAGAGCTCCTTTGTTCATGCGGGAGTGATTCCCCGCTTGCGCGAGCAAGGTGCCTGGACTGCGCTGACTGTCCGGCCGGGGGCAGAGCCGTTTGCTGCTCTCGCCTCCCGGCTGGCCGTCGGCGAGAGCAGCCTACGCATGAGCCAGCACGTTGGCAGTGTCTTCCGTACTTCGGATTTGTCGCTGCCCGAGCCCGGGAGCAGCACCGCCGGTGGTTCCGTCGAGGGGATGGTGGCCCAGAGCCGGTCGAGCCACCAAGGCGACCACGTCCGTCCGAACGACTCGGATGGGTCGCGCTCGCCGAACGAGTCGATCGTCTCGATCGTCTCGAACGTCCAGAACGTCCAGAACGACGAAGAAGCTTTGGCGAAACGGCTCTTCGAGCGGCCGGAAACGCTGGGATTGCTCCTCCACGAGCTGGCAGCACGAGAGCGGTGCAAGGTGCTGCTGTTCATCGATCAGCTCGAGGAAGTGTATACCCTGGTTGCTGGCAGCGTAGTACAGGAGGCGTTTGTCCAGGCCATCTGTGGGGTTGCCGATCATCCGTCTAGCCCGGTGCGCGCGGTGTTCACCATTCGCGACGATTTTCTCGGGCATCTCGAGGGTGGATCCGAGGTGGCTGCGGCGCTGGCGCGGGTGTTCGTCCTGCGCCGGCCAGGCAGGGAGAGCCTGGAAGAAGTGCTGGCGCGACCGCTGGCCACGATCGGCTATTCCTACGATGATCCGATGCTGGTGTCGGAGATGGTGGAATCGGTCAAGAACGAGCCAGCCTGCTTGCCGTTGCTCCAGTTTGCTGGCCAGATGCTGTGGGATCGGAGGGACAAGAACAGGAGGCTGCTCTGCCGGGCTGCCTACGAGGCGATGGGTGGCGTGGCTGGCTCGCTCGCCGAGCATGCCGACGGAGTGCTGGCTGGAATGACGCCAGCGCAGGTCGAGCTGGTGCGGCAACTCTTGCTGCGGCTCGTGACGGCGGCCGGGACGCGGCGCGTCGTGCAAGTGTCGGCGGTGGCGGCCGGTCTCGGGCCGGGAGTCGACGAAGTATTGGACAAGCTCACCCAGGCACGGTTGCTCACTGTCCGGGCAGCAAGGAGCAGCAGGCGGCAGTCGGGAGGTGCAGGAGGCAGCAGGCGGCGCGGTGGCAATGGTGACGAGGCGGTGCTGGAGCTGGTGCACGAGTCGCTGGTACGAACTTGGGGGCGTCTGGCGCGCTGGCTGGAGGAGGGACGCGAAGACGTGGCGTTTCTTGCCGAGGCAACACAGGCGGCAGAGCTCTGGGAGCAGCGCGGCCGGCGGCATGAAGAAGTATGGCAGGGAGATGCGCTGCGTGATGCAAAGAGCAAGGTGGCTCGGCTCGGCACCGTTGCGCCAGAGCTCGTGGTGCGATTTCTCGACGCCGGTGTGAGGAAGGAGCGGAACGCGCGGCGGAAGAGGAAGGGCCTCCTCTCGGTGGCGATCGTGATGCTGGCAGGAGTGGCGGTCGCGTCGATGCTAGTGGCGCAGGTGACGAGCACCCAGAAGGAGCGGGCTGAAAGGCGGGAAGCGGAGGCGCAGCGCGAAGGCGCGAGCGCGGCCAGGCTGCGCGGCGACTATCTCGAGGCGCGCGCCAAGCTGCGCGGTTCCCTCGAGACGAGCGATTCGACCATGGGTCGGGTCCTCTGGGGAGAGCTGCGGCAGAAGCCATTGGTGTGGAGCAAGAGACTTGGCGGATTCGTGCTCGACGTTGCCTTTGCTCCGGATGGCAAGACCGTGGCTGGTGCCTGCGGCGACCGAGTCTGCATGGTCGACACGAGCACGAGCGCCATGCGCTTGCTGCGCGGTCGCGTTGGGGGGCTGACCTCGATAGCGATATCTCCAGATGGCAGACGCCTGGCGGCAGGTAGCGAGGCAGGCCCGATCATGCTGTGGGATCTTGAAGAAGGTAGCGCGAGAGAGCTTGCCGGGCACAGCGCGTGGGTATTCGGCTTGGCCTTCGACGAGGATAGCAAACAGCTTGCCTCGACGAGCAACGATATGACCGTGCGACTCTGGGACGTCGGCAGCGCCAAGGAGCTGCTGGTCATGCGCGGGCACACGAAGTGGGGAACCAGGGTGGCGTTCGTCGGGACACGCGAGCTGGTCTCCGCCAGCACCGATGGCACGGTGTGGAAGTGGAATCTCGAGACGGGTGCTGGTCGGGTTCTTGTCGACGGGCGATCGGCGCTGTACGGTCTTGGTTTCGATCCGGTGACTCGCCTGCTCGCCACTGGCGGTGGTGACGCAACGATCAGACTCTGGCACACCGACACCGGCCAAGAGCTTCTAGCTTTGCATGGCCATCGGGACGTCGTGACCGCCGTCGCGGTTGGCTCGACCCTTGGCGAAAAAGTCTCGGCAATCGTGGGCACCTGGTCGACTACGGGCGAGCGGAGCACGAACGGCAGGTTCGTGGCATCCGGCGGTACTGACAAGAGCGTGCGTCTATGGACTATATCGACTGTTCCTAGTAGCGTGGTTCTTGGCTACCATCAGGACATCGTTGCCGCCGTGGCCTTCAGCTTCGACGGCAAGTTGGTTGCGTCCAGCAGCTACGACGGTACGCTACGACTGTGGCAGACGGGAGTCGGGTCGGGCATCGCCGAAGAGAACGGCCATGCTGGTCTAGTGGAGTCTCTGGACATTTCCCCCGATGGCAGCTCCCTGGTATCGGCCGGCCGAGATCAGACCGTGCGAGTATGGACGCGGGATGGCACGCAACGAGCGCTTCTGGCGGGTCATCAGAAGACGGTTTCGGCTGTGTCTTTTGCGCCGGATGGCAAGACCCTGGCTTCCTCTAGCTACGATCATGGCGTTCGCATTTGGGACGTCCTGGGCGGCAGCAGCGAGGAGCTCGCGCCGCGTCATCCGGGTATGGTTTGGGACTTGGCTATGAGCGCGGATGGACAGACGCTGGTTTCGGCGGATTCACAGGGTAGAGTCTTTCTCTGGGATGCGAATGCTCGTTCACAGAGTGGACGCTTGCAGGTTCCGGTCGCTGTCTTCAGCGTGGCAATCGCTCCTGATGGAGCTACCGTGGCCGCCGGCACCGCGAACGGTGGCGTGTACGTCTGGGACAGGGTGACTCGGCAGCTCGAGGCAGAGCTCCACGAGCACGAGCGGGCAGTGGACGGGCTTGCCTTCACCCCCGATGGCCGGGCTTTGATTTCGGGTGGCCAGGACGGGACAGTGCGCCGCTGGGATTTGAGCAGCAGAGTCGGTGCTGTTCTGGACAGGCATGGTGCGCGTGTTTGGCGGGTTTCAGTAAGCTCGGATGGACGGCTACTCGCCATTCCGTGCGACGACGGCACTATCCGCCTGCGGGAATTGGCAACTGGTAAGGCCAGGACTGTCCTTCGCGGTCACCGCGGGGGAGTCCGAGCATTCCGGTTTGCTGCCGATGGCCAGCTTGCAGCTTCCTGCGGTGACGACGCTACCGTGCGCACCTGGGACGTCGAGGCTGGCCGTCCCTATTGGCGGGCGCCGCTGGTGCTACGGGCGCCGCCGCGAATCGTCACTCATCTCGGTTGGATTCGT